>CALFMA010000561.1 GCA_937880065.1 uncultured Ruminococcus sp. | reverse complement strand
AATTTCCTTTCTGCTTTCGTCTTTTTTGGCAAGGTATAATTGGTGGAGCAATAACAAAAACTGATACAGTATTTCGCTAACTGTATCAGTTTTTTAGATTTTTAAAATACCCGTTGGCAGAGTTTAACTGTCCGTTTTCCGTCAGACAGACGGCTTTTCTTACGTTGAAATATACGGGCTGTCGGGTGGTAAAACCACATTCAGATATACTTAAGGGCATCTGCCGACAATCACATTATACCACAGAAAAAATAAATTGTCAATGTTTCGCTAAATATGGTTAGTGTCATATAAAAATTGGCAGGATTTGGCGAAAGTGTGGCTATAGGTGTAATTGTCATTTTTTCTTATTTGATATGATATAGCTGGGTTTTACAAATAATTTTATTAAATTCGGGAATCGCTCAGCATTACACATTACATAGGTTGATACAGCGACATAGAGAAGCCATACAAGAAGTATCACAAAAGCACATATCAAACCAACAGCTCTCGTTTCACGATTATCTTTGTTTTCGTCCTCAATAGATATGTATGTCGTATCTCCGCATTGCATCTGATAAATACGCACCTCTCCCTCGTTTTCATCAGCTTTTAAGTAGTAAATATCAAATTCTTTGTTTTGTGCTGCCTTTTCGGTAAAGTCCGCATATTTTTCTGAGGATTCACTCATTTTCCAAGTGACAAAGCACTTTTCATTTCCGTCAATTCTTATAGAAAGCCTATCGGATGAATCCTCGTGCATATCAAAGTTATAAGATGAAATTATGGCAGATTGCTTATTAAGCTCACTTAGATTGACTTCCTTTGTGATTGCGATAATAAATATTGATAAGCAAACAGGCAATAGTCCAATCAAAACATAGATAAAAATAAATTCTCTGGGATTTCTTATATTTCCATTAAACAATTTCGAATCATGATTATTAATGGATTTCTCTTTGTCAGTAATGAATTCCGCCTTAGGAGCATACTGTCCTGCTATCCTTGCAAACTTTTTCCCATTGGTTGCCATAGAATCCATAAAAATGATTCTATGCCCCACATAGATTACCACATCTTTGCCATATTTGATTTTCTTTATCTGAGCGTATTCATAGTGATGTTTGATACAAAACATATCTCTGTATATGAAATCTTTAGAAGTGTAGTCGATTCTCTGATTGATAGTCAAAAGCATAAACAGCGAAAGAAGCAAAAAAATCCCACAAAAGGCATATGCAAGTATTCCTGAACCAGAATTTACTGAAATGCCGAGAAAGATACCAAAGCCGATCAGCCCAATCGCACCCAAAATAGGCACAATAGGATTCATCACCACAGTTCCGCATTGTTTTTTGTTGTGATTCAATTTAATCCCCCCCTTATGCTCATATTATATCACAAATGGCTTTGTATTTCAAGCATCAACCAAAACCGTCTTACCCAACTATTTAAAGAGGTGAAATATGAAAATTCTGAATAAATTATCCGCTGCATTAAAAAATACTAATGCAAAGAAAAATGCTGAAAATGATACATATACACCTATTCTTGCAGAGGAAGACTATCCTTTCAAAAGTGACGTTGAAGTAATTGAAATGCCGAAATCCGCCATTAAACCTGTGGAAACGCAGAAAAATGCTGAAATTCACATTATACAATTCACAGAAAATAAGCCTGTGGAAGTTCAGCGTGTAAGCCTCAACAAGGAACAGGCTTATAAAATGGGTTGGCACTATAAGCGTAAATCTAACAACTGTCTGAGAATTACCCGATATACAGGGAAAAGCCAAGACATAACACTCCCTGCCGAAATAGACGGATTTATTGTAAATGAAATAGGAAAAGAAGTTTTCAACAGAAAAAATATTATAACCGTGGAAATTCCCGATACCATAAGAAAAATCGGCACGGGAGCTTTTGAATGTTCTGATATTAAAAAAGTAACCTTTGCAGAAGGTGTGAAAATAATCAGCAATAACGCTTTCAGATGCTGTGATAATCTTAATTCCGTTCATCTGCCAAATACCCTTGAAAAAATCGGCAATTCCGCATTTGAAAGCTGCCGAAATCTGACCAATATTATTGCTCCCTGCTGCGATATAGGGGAAGATGCTTTTGCTCACAGCGGTCTTGAAAATTTCTTTTTTGAAAAAAATATTCAGCAGGATTTCCGATTATTTGACGGAAGTGCGTTGAGAGGAACACCCTTGCATCATAATTCCGCCCTTATCCTTTTCCCCTATTCGGACAATCAGAACTCCTGCAATTCCGACTACAATATTGCACTTGTGGGAAGATTAGTCAAAGTGAAATTCCCCCAAGGCACAACGGTATATATGGGCAAAAACTCCGTTGCAAGCGGCTGTACTCTTGATTTTTCGGAATGCGGCAGAGTGAAAACAGACGAAAATTCTATTCATTTAAAAAGAAATGAACACGGAATTATCAGCTCATACCCCATATGCAATTTTGTAATGCCCGAAAATTCACACATTTATTTTCCCGACTTTGTAAATGCAAAATATGCTGACGGAACGAAATATAAAGGGATTTTTGATGTTATTTCCGATGATTACGGCACAGAAATAATACAGATTAATTCCGATAAACTGCCTGCTTTTTCTCTTAATAATTTTCAGACAAAAAGTCTGTTATTAATGTCGGATAAGCCTGTACGATTTTGCGAAAATGCAGTATCCGGCTGGAATTTGCAGAGTTTTTCAATTGACAGGCTCTATGGTGAGGGCAGATTATTCAGAAATACCTGTTATAATCTTCACAAGGTGGAATTCAACGGAAAATTCGTCTATATCCCCTGCGAAGGCTTTCATTCAGCCGCCCACGAGCAACTGCTGAATGCATTTTCGGGCAGAATTAAAAAGGGCAGATACGAATTTTTTGACAGCGGAATTTTTAAGCAGGTTTTCTGCGAAAATATCGACAGCTATTCAAATTGTTTCTACTGGTCAAGAAAAAAGCATATACAGCTTAGCAGGAAAAATAAAATTATGCTTGCAGTTGATGTTCTGAGAAGCAGTGCGGAACTTTTCCCCGACAGAGCTTTTTACGAAAATTATCTGCATATGAAACAGAACTACGCTGAGAAAATATGCGATAAACTCCCCAAGGAATATTCCGACTTTTTAATAGAATTCTATTTGCAATAACTTACAAAAAAACTCCCGAAGCGTCGAGCCTCGGGAGTTAATTTTATTATGGGGTTCTCTAAAAACCGGAACACGAGCGTCAAGCCATGAGGGAGGTTTTTAGAGGTTCCCTTATCTTACAAAGATATATGCTGTGTAACCTGCATACAATGCAAGCATAATCCAGCCGTGAAGTCTTGAAAGTTCCTTTTTCTTATAGCACATAAGCATTACGAGTGCTGACATTACAATAAGAACAGCTGAGTCGATGATATTTTCCATTGAGAACACAATGGGAGAAATTGCAGCAGCCGCACCAAGTACAAACAGAATGTTGAAAATGTTTGAACCTACAACATTTCCTACAGCCATATCAACTTCCTTTTTACGAGCCGCAACAACTGATGTAACGAGTTCGGGAAGGCTTGTACCAAATGCAACAATAGTCATACCAATAAGGTTTTCTGACATTCCGAATGACTTTGCAATATCAGTAGCACCGCTAACAACCATTTTACCGCCTACAACAATTGCCGCAGCACCTGCAACAACGTAAACGAGAATTTTCCACACAGGCATTGCCTTGTATTCATCTTCTGCTTCCTGTCTTGCCTTTTTAGCAGATGCAACCATAAGATAAAGGAACCCTGCAAATACTGCAAGGAGAATTACACCTTCAAGATGACCTACAGATGCACCCAAAGCACCAAGTCCCATAAGAAGTCCCGCAGCTGCAATAGAAATCGGGAAGTCACGTTTCAGCGTGTCCTTATTGATAGCAAGAGGACAAATAGCAGCACATACACCGCATACAACCATAAGGTTGAAAATATTTGAGCCAACGGCATTACTTACAGCAAGCTCATTTTTACCAGCCAATGAAGCGCTGATACTTACAGAAGCTTCCGGAAGGCTTGTACCCATTGAAACAACTGTCAGACCGATAATAAGCGGAGGAATTTTGAAAAGCTTTGCGGCGGCAGAGCTTCCCTCAACAAAAAAATCGGCACCTTTGATAAGCAGGACAAAGCCCACTATCAGAATTACATACATCATACTTAATAACCCCTTTTTTCATTTTTATTACTGTCACAAGTCATTCATCAAACCGCCGAAAATTGTCAGAAAAACTTGAACAGAAACTTTTTCAATTATACCATATAATTGCATAAATTTCAAGAGGAAACCTGTATTTTTTCTTACGTCTCACTTTTTATTTGGTGATAATTTAGTGTATATGAAGTGATAATGGAATATATAAATCGAGAAATACTTCTCTTTTTATACACAAAATGAACATAAATCATAATAAAATCGTATTAAATAAAGTCAATAAGTAGAAAATGCGAAAAATCAATTTTTTCCTTGCATTTCGGCGAAAATTGTGCTATAATCACATTTGGTGTTGCTTCACCAAGTAACTCCTGAGTAAAATAAATCGGGGGTTAATTGGCGGTGCAGCATACATAAATTATATAGGAAATACCTATATTAAAATGGAGGTCTTTTTTATGTTAGCAGCACAGATATTCGCTGTGATAATATTCCTGGCGATGTTCGTACTTATCGTGCTTGACAAAATCGAACGACACTTAGTTACCCTCGGAAGCGGTATTCTCACACTTGTTGTGGTATTCGGCATCTGTCTGAGGGACGGCAAATCAATCTGGAATATCCTTGCTATCAAGGATTTCGCAAAATCAGATTTCTGGTATCAGGTTCCTGAAAGCGAAAGCAAAGGTATCAACTGGGCAACTATCGTATTCATCGCTGGTATGATGGTTATGGTTGAGGGTATGGCTAAGGCAGGATTTTTCCGCTGGCTCTGTATGAAAATCGCTTTCCTCGTAAAGTGCAAAACTATACCGATATTTATTACATTTATGATTATGTCTGCTGTTCTTTCAATGTTCATTGACAGTATCACCGTTATTATGTTCCTTGCAGCAGTTACAATTGAGCTTGCTCAGCTTCTCAAATTCAATCCAATCCCCATGATTCTTGCTGAGGTATTCTGTGCTAATCTTGGCGGTTCAGCTACAATGTGCGGTGACCCGCCCAACATTATCATCGGTACTTCCTTAGGATACAGCTTTTCGGATTTTGTTACCAATACCGGTGTGATTGCATTGATTTCAATGGTGTTTATTGTATTTTATTTCTATTTCTGCTTCCGCAAGGAGCTGTCAAAGAATAATAACACAGGAGCGGCAGTCAGCTATCCTCAGCCCTCTGAGGCCATTGAGAACAAAAGGGCATTTGCTGTCAGCTGTGTGATTTTCGGGGCAGCAGTTAT
>CALFMA010000560.1 GCA_937880065.1 uncultured Ruminococcus sp. | reverse complement strand
ATCAATCTCCTTGTAAACCTTGCGAAAAAGGCGGCAGAGGTGCTTGGTGACAGATTTGATATTGAAATTGTAGAAAAGCACCACAATCAGAAAATCGACGCTCCCAGCGGCACAGCGATTATGCTTGCAAATGCCATAAACGAAACCTTTGATAATTCAAAGCAGTACGTTTATGACCGCCACTCACGCCGTCAGAAGCGTGAAAAGTGCGAAATAGGTATGCACGCTATCAGAGGCGGCACTATTGTGGGCGAACACGATGTAATATTCGCAGGAAATGACGAAGTTATAACATTATCCCACTCTGCATCTTCAAAGACCGTTTTTGCGGAGGGTTCAATCAAGGCGGCTATTTTCCTCAAGGATAAACCCGCAGGACTTTACGATATGCAGGGACTTATATAAGGGAACCAAATAAGGCATAAGCAACACAAAAGAGATGAAAGGATTGATTTAAATGAGCAAAATCAGAATTGGTATCGCAGGCTATGGCAATCTGGGCAGGGGAGTAGAACTTGCCGTTGCACAGAATGATGATATGGAGCTTGTGGGCGTATTCACAAGACGTGACCCATCAACAGTATCCACAATTACAGGCGTTAAGGCTTACACTATGGATGATGCCATAAAAATGGCAGGCGATATTGACGTAATGATTATCTGCGGCGGCAGTGCAACTGACCTTCCAAAGCAGACTCCCGAACTTGCAAAGTATTTCAATGTAATTGACAGCTTTGATACTCACGCTCGTATTCCCGAGCATTTTGCAAATGTTGACAAGGCTGCCAAGGAAAGCGGAAAACTTGCATTTATTTCCCTCGGCTGGGATCCAGGTCTTTTCTCTCTTAACAGACTTTATGCGGAATCCATACTTCCAAAGGGCAAGACTTATACATTCTGGGGCAAGGGCGTTAGTCAGGGACATTCCGATGCTATTCGCCGTGTCGAGGGTGTAAAGCGTGGTATTCAGTATACTGTGCCTATTGAAGCTGCTATGGACGCTGTAAGAAGCGGCAGTCAGCCCGAACTTACAACTCGTCAGAAGCATCTCCGTGAGTGCTGGGTAGTTGCTGAGGAGGGTGCTGACCTTGCTAAGATTGAGGAATCAATCAAGACAATGAAGAATTACTTTGACGAATACGATACAACAGTAAACTTTATTACAGAGGAAGAATTTGACGCAGTTCACAACAAAATGCCCCACGGCGGATTTGTTATGAGAAGCGGACTTACAGGCAACGGCGAGAAAACACATCAGATGATTGAGTATTCTCTCAAGCTTGAATCAAATCCCGAATTTACAGCAAGCGTTCTCGTATGCTATGCAAGAGCAATTTCAAGACTCAGTGCAGAGGGTGCAACAGGCTGTAAAACTGCATTTGATATTGCTCCTGCTTATCTTTCACCTTTAAGCGGCGAGGAACTCCGTGCGACTCTCCTTTAATTGAAAAGGTGAAATTATGAAAAAGAGTATAGGTATTGTATTTCTTATTGTGGGAATTATAATTACAGCAGTTAGCGGTGCGATTATTTCGGGAATATTCTTTGGTGTAACTCGTAACGAAAGTATTGGAATAATCGGCGGTGCTGACGGTCCTACGGCGATTTTTTTAACTTCAAAGCTTGGAATTTTTCCAATAGCTGCTGTTGCCGTGGGAATTGCAATTATTGTATTTTCTGCAATTGGCATAAAGAAAAATAAAAGTAAATAAAAGAATAATCACATCTTTTCAGCTTATAATAATGGCGAAAGGATGTGATTTTTTATGGTTGAACAGGATACTATAAAGCTGCTCCGTGAATGTGATGCAGGCATTAAAATGGGAATTTCCGCCCTTGATGAGGTGACGGAATACGCACACAGTACGGATATGCGGAATTATCTCCGTGAGAGTACGGAGGAAAATGAAAAGCTGAAAAACGATTTGCAGGAAGTGCTTGCGGATTACAACGACAACGGCAAAGAGCCTAATCCCATTGCATCGGGAATGTCGTGGATTAAGACAAATGTCAAGCTGAAAATGAACGAATCCGACAGCACTATTGCGGAGCTTATGACTGACGGATGCAATATGGGAATCAAATCCCTCAGCCGTTATATGAACCAGTATAAGGCGGCGGATGAGCGTTCAAAGGACATTGCAAAGCGGCTTATCAAAGCCGAGGAAAAGCTGTCCCAGAATATGCGGCAGTTCTTATAATATCAATCCCTATAAACAAAGGCGGACAATTCAGTTTTGTCCGCCTTTTATGCTATTATAATTTATCGTGGAATGTTCTTGAAATTACGTCGTCCTGCTGTTCTTTTGTAAGCTTTACAAAGTTTACAGCATATCCC
>CALFMA010000559.1 GCA_937880065.1 uncultured Ruminococcus sp. | reverse complement strand
AAAGCAAGTGAAAAATGTGAAAAAGTCCCTTCAATTTTAATATTTGTACAATTTATGGCCTTCCATTGTAAAAGGATTTCTTCTTTTTTGTATGCTGATATTTTTCTAACCTCTAACGAATAAATTACGCATTAACAAAAATCTCCTCATAATCCTCACGGATAAAACGATGGTACATTGCATGACAGCCGCCATTCATACACGGCTCAGCGGTCAGGCAATAGTAATACTCATCGGGAGTTTCATCGGGAAAATAGGCAAGCAAATCAAACTCGCCGTTGTTGATTTCCTCAACTGCAACATCTGCGGAAAAATGATGAAATACAGCCATTACTTCCTCCAAAGAAGCGTGATTTCTGACTTTTCCCACAAGTTCTCCGAGAAATTCATACCCTCCAAGACCGTTGACATATGCAGTTCCCTCAGCAGGAATAGTTATGCACACACCATTTTTAATTTTTCCGAATGAAAGCTTGCCAAGCTTTGGTGCAGCATATTCGGAAAATGCCTGTAATACGTCATCTGTAACTTCTTCACCCAAGAGATTTCCCAGAGAAGTCCACATATAATTAAGACTCATAGGGCGATTTTCAAAACCTAGTTTCAACTGTGCCTCCTTGATATTGTCAAGGAGATTTTTTTCAAGACGTTTAAAATTCATAATTTCCTCCAACTGATAAATATAAATTATTATAACATTTCTTGAAGAAAATTACAAGTGAAAAATCTAAAAATATGTTTACAAATGTCGAATTTTATGATATAATGTTTATATCATCACTACGGAGGACATAAAATGAAACTCAATAAGCTTAATCTATTCAAGGCAATCACACTTTTAGAGGGTTTTGTCATTGTAGGACTTGCCGTTTCTACAGCCATTTTTGCCTCGAAATATAACGCAACTGTTCCTGCAAATGCAGACTCAAATATAAGAATTCGCCCATATATCGACAAAGAAGAAACTTTTTACCAGCTTAACGGCGAAAAAATCCTCGTCCACAACAGCACTATGGGGGAAACTTTTATCCCTGTTTTTGCAGATGTTCCAAAAAGTCCCATTGAACCGTCGGAAATTGTCAAGGACGGCAAGGGATTTGTGAAATATATTGGAAATGACGGACTTCAATCAAAAATCGGCATTGATGTTTCCGAATATCAAGGCGTTATTAATTGGGAACAGGTGAAAAATGCAGGTGTGGAATTTGCCATAATCCGTGCAGGCTACCGCACATACGGCGGCGGAGTTATCACCCTCGACAACAGCCTTATTACAAATATTGACGGGGCAACTGCCGCAGGAATTGACGTGGGAGTTTACTTCTTCTCACAGGCAATTACCCCCGAAGAAGCCATTGAGGAAGCCGATGCAGTTCTTGATGCTGTTGCAGGCAGAACTATTACATACCCCATAGTTTTTGACTGGGAAATTATTTACGATGATACCGCACGTACCGACACAATGACTGTTGAGGGATTGGCGGATTGCTGTGTGGCTTTCTGCGAGCGTGTGAAATCAGCAGGCTATACTCCTATGGTGTATCAGAATGCGTCAACTTCTACTCATAAGCTGGATTTACCAAGAATTAAGGACTATGACTTCTGGCTTGCAGAGTATACGGATTTCCCCACTTTCTATTATGAATATGATATGTGGCAGTATACCTCAGAGGGTACAATTCCCGGAATTGAGGGAAATGTGGATATAAATATCAGTTTCAAGGATTTTGCAAATAAGGCAGACAGCGAATGATAATTTCGGCGGTGGTTTTCCTGCCGCCCCATATTTTTTCAAAAAACTATTGACAAACCACGGCTAATAAGATATAATAGAATAAATCGTATATGAAAAAAGGTGAGATTTAATGGACAGTTGCCCCGACGGGTGTAATATCATTAAAATTTAATATTGCTTTTTAAGGCATAGTTTGCACATTTTGAAGTGGAGCAGATTGTGCCTTTTCGTGCGTGCATCAGAAATTTCATATTTTAAAAAGTGAGGTATTTTTTATGTTAGGGCAGATAATTCTGCAAATCGTTCTTATTGCATTAAACGCTGTTTTCACTTGTGCGGAAATTGCAGTAATTCAGGCAAATCCTGCGAAAATCGACAAATTAGCCGAGGAGGGCAATAAAAAAGCTCAAAAGCTCCAGAAGTTGTCGGATAATCCAACGAAATTCTTAGCAACAATTCAAGTTGCAATTACTTTGTCAGGCTTTATCGGTGCGGCTTTTGCTGCCGATAACTTTGCGGATAGGATAATAACGCTTACAAATGAGGCAGGATTAGAGGAATATTCCGCAATTTTAAAGCCTTTGGCAGTTATTGCTGTAACTCTCATTCTCTCATACATTACCCTTGTTTTCGGTGAACTTGTGCCAAAACGTGCCGCTATGAAAAATCCCGAAAATCTTGCTATGAATATGGCGGGAATGATTTCAATTGTACAGAAATTTTTCACTCCCCTTGTATGGACTCTCAACGCTTCCACAAACGGAGTTCTGCGTCTTATGGGAATTAATCCGCAGGCTGAGGAGGAAACTGTCACCGAGGAGGAAATCCTTATGATGTCCGATGCAGGTGCTGAATCCGGTACAATTGACGAGGACGACAACAGAATTATCAAGAATATTTTTGAGTTCGATGACCTTACTGCCGAGCAGGTATGCACTCACCGTACCGATGTGGTGATGCTCTGGGCTGAGGAAGATGTCGAAACATGGGAGAAAACTATCCACCGCCCACGTCACTCTCTTTTCCCAATTTGCGGCGAAAGTATTGATAATATAATCGGTATTCTCAACGCTAAGGATTATTTCCGACTCACCGACAAGAGCCGTGAAAACATTATGAAAAACGCAGTCCGTGAACCTTATTTCGTTCACGAAACTATGAAAGCCGATGTGCTTTTTGCACAGATGAAAAAGCGTGGTGCACATCATTTTGCTGTAGTAGTTGATGAATACGGCGGAATGACGGGAATTATCACGGTTACTGACCTTGTTGAGGAACTTGTGGGTGAATTTGATGATGACGAAATGAACACTCCCGAACCTGTGCTGAAATCCGTAGGCGAAAATCGCTGGATTGTCCCAGGTATTACTGATTTAGGGGAAGTCAATGAGGCTCTGGAAATCAATCTTCCAACTGAGGAATACGACACATTCGGCGGATATGTCATTGACGGTCTTGGAGAAATCCCCAAAGACGGTCTGACAGCGGAACTCGACTGTGACGGATTACATATTGAAGTGCTGAAAATTCACCACCACCGTGTGGAAATTTGCAGGGTAACTAAAGGGCATCTCTAAAACAAATTAATATTGCAATGCAATGGGCGGCAGAAAAAATCTGCCGCTCTTTTTAATAATAAATAATGTTCAAAAATGAAATTGCCCCACCCGAATCAGTTCAAAGGGCGAAGCAGATTTCCGTAGAAAAGGAAGAACAGGATCAGGTTGATCGCAATGCCAAGAACACCGGAAAACTGCACGGCAAAGCTTTGCCTGGATTTTCCCTTTTTGCGCAGTGCCACAGAGAAACCCAGACCAAGACCGCAAAACAAAGCTGTAGATCCCATGATAATGGCTACGATCCAGCCCAGGATACCAAGAAAACCATCATAGCTGGGCCTGGCGATCATTCCCAGGAACATGCACAGAGGCGCCAGACAGACATAAATGGGGATCAGAAGAATGTTGGTGATCCGACCTGCTTTGTCCAGTTTGGTATATGTAACATCCTCTGCCTTTTTTGTGCATACGGCAAGGAGAATACCTGCGATTACCGCAACGGCGGCCCCGATACTTATGTAAAGAAACATTCGAATCCCTCCATTTGGATATCATAATCATATATCCCGTTGAGTTACAAATACGTGACAGGAAAAAAAGAACGGCAGACGTTCTGTCTGCCGTTTAGAAATGATTTTTAAATTGGAGCATGGCACAAGTTGATTCCGCCCAGCTATACTGCGTCATGTATTCACCGCGAAAGCTTGGTTTTCCGGTGTCCAGATAACTGAGGTAATCACATCTGACCCATTTGGGATCGATACGGTAATAGGTGCTTTCGTGACAGAGAACATTCTCGGCACCAACGGCCTTCAGGGTGGTTTTCAGATCCAGGATCAGCTGGCGAAGATAAGCGGAGTTTTTGGTGTCATCCGTATCATCGGGAAACAAAATCGTACAAATCTGTTTCGCCGTCATTCCCGCACCATTACGGTCAATCAAAACCGCTAACAACTCTTTTGCTTTTTTTCGTTTGAACGGAAGAATTTCTTCATTATAAAGCACCTCGAAATGTCCAAAGCACTTAATGGTAAGCAGTTTTTCTGTCGTCTTAACACCCTTGATATGATCGATTTCCTTCTGCACTGCTTCTGGAGTTATTGGCTTTATCAGATATCCTGAGGCATGAAGTTGAAAAGCAGATACC
>CALFMA010000558.1 GCA_937880065.1 uncultured Ruminococcus sp. | reverse complement strand
ACATACAGCATTTCTGCTCATCATCTTTGTCTACTAACATTTTAGGGATTGGTATAACCTCTGATATGCTGCAAGTGCCATAAAATAATGTTTGTTATAAATAACTAATAGCGTTATACATCACTAACTACTTTTGTGTTATCCGCTGATTATTCCAAAAGGATATTGACAAAATGTAAACAATGAGGTATAATATAGTTAGTAAAGGGTAACAGATACTCTTTACGGGATATTTCCCAATCTGATAAAAGGGTGATTTTATGTCGTTAAATCAAATTTCAATCGGTAAAGAATATATCGTTAAAGATATCAACAGCAATGACGCTGAACTCAACTCTTTCCTGCTCACTCTCGGCTGCTACAGAGGTGCCGCTGTAACTGTGGTATCACGCAGAAGAAACAGCTGTGTTGTAGCAATCAAAGACGGCAGATACAACATTGACAAGCATCTTGCAAATGCAATTTCTGTATATTAATCGGATTTAACCGCATATGTATTTATACAGGCACTTTCCTGTGCCTGTATATTTTGGGAAAGCTGTTAGTATACAATAACAAAATATTTCAATAACGAGGGAGAAAATTATGAGAATAGCCATGGCAGGCAACCCGAATTCGGGTAAAACAACAATGTTCAACGCTTTGACAGGTAAAAGCGAAAAGGTTGGTAACTGGGCAGGTGTTACCGTTGACAAAAAGGAAAATCCAATAAAAAAATCCTACTGCAACGGCAAGGAGATTATTGCGGTTGACCTCCCCGGTACGTATTCCATTTCACCATTTACAAGCGAGGAAAGCGTAGCAAGAGATTACATCGTCAACGAAAAGCCCGATGTGCTTATAAATATCGTAGATGCCACAAATCTCAGCCGAAGCCTGTTTTTCACAACTCAGCTTCTTGAACTCGGCGTGCCAATGGTTATTGCCCTTAACAAGACAGATATAAACGAGAAAAAGGATACAAAAATTGACAGCGAAAAGCTTTCTGAACTTCTGGGCTGCCCTGTAGTCAATACAGTTTCAACCTCAGCAGACGGACTTTCAGAGCTTATGAAAACAGCCGTTAGTATTGCAGGAAAATCACAGAAAGCTCCGTTCAGAAACAAGAATACGGATATTAAGGACAAAACCGCTGCCGAAGCCGCTGACTGTGAACGCTATGAGTTTGTAAACGGCATTGTAAAGCAGGTTGAACAGCGAAAGGTTCTTACTAAGGACAAGAATTTCAGCGATAAAATTGACACATTTATAACAAATCCTATTGTGGGACTGCTGATTTTCGCAGGCATTATGTGGCTTGTGTTCCAGATTTCACAGGCATGGCTGGGTCCATACATAGCAGATACTCTCGTAGCATGGCTCGAAGGCTTCCAAGGCTGGGTAGGCGGACTTCTTGAAAACGCATCTCCCCTGCTGTCGGCACTTCTTGTTGACGGTGTAATTGGCGGTGTTATCGCAGTTCTCGGATTCCTCCCCTTGGTTATGATAATGTATTTCCTCATTGCAATTCTCGAAGATTGCGGATATATGGCAAGAGCCGCAGTTGTTCTTGACCCCATTTTCAAAAAAGTTGGTCTTTCGGGAAAATCCGTTATCCCCTTTGTTATCACAATCGGCTGTGCAGTTCCCGGAATTATGGCAAGCCGTACAATCCGCAATGAGCGTGAAAGACGTGCAACTGCAATGCTTGCTCCCTTTATGCCATGCGGTGCGAAAATCCCTGTAATTGCTCTCTTTGCAGGTGCATTTTTCAGCGAAAATAAGGGAATTATAAGCTTTGTGGTATACCTCACAGGTATTGCACTTATCTTCCTCGGTGCATTGCTTGTTAACCTCATTACAGGTCACAGAGCAAAAAATTCATTCTTCATCATTGAACTTCCCGAATACAAAATTCCCTCACTCTGGGGTGCATTCAAATCAATGTGCAGCCGTGGCTGGGAATATATCGTAAAAGCTGCAACAATTATCCTCCTTTGCAACACAGCAGTACAGATTATGCAGTCATTTACATGGTCATTCAAGGTTGCAGAACAGGCTGACCAGTCAATTCTCGCAACAATCGCAAGCCCATTTGCATATATCCTCGTTCCAATCGTAGGCGTACTCAGCTGGCAGTTAGCTGCTGCTGCTATCACAGGCTTTATCGCTAAGGAAAACGTAGTCGGCACACTTGCAGTATGCTTTGTAGGTCTTGAAAATCTCATTGATACCGAAGAACTGGCACTTATGGAGGGTGCTGGAGCTACTACTGCCTCTGTTATGGCAATTTCAAAAGTTGCAGCCCTTGCATATCTTATGTTCAACCTCTATTCTCCCCCATGCTTTGCGGCAATCGGTGCTATGAACTCCGAAATGAAGAGCAAAAAATGGCTCTGGGGCGGAATTGGACTGCAATTAGGAGTAGGTTACACAGTAGGCTATCTCGTGTATACTATCGGCACACTTATTACAGCACCTGCAACTCTTGATTTAACAGCTGCACTTTGCGGACTTGCAATTGTGGCTGTAATATCGGGATACATCATATACCTCATCAGCAAGGCAAACAAATCAGTAAAGGCTGAATACTCATTGGAGAGTTAATATGGAAAATATTATAATTATATATTAAGCTCAGAAATTAATCTTTTAAAAGAATTAACTTCTGAAGAAATTAATACATTATTAGAAACAGATAATTTTAAATATATTTCTTTAACACAAAAACAATCAATAAATTTTGTTTTTTTAGAAAAAATTAAACAAAAAAATAAAATAGAAATATTGGTTAATTCAAATTGTGATATGAAATGTAAAAATTGGAATAAATGTAGAATAGAACAACATGACGCAATCTATGAATTTTCAGTTAAAAATTCTTATCAAAATTGTTTTTATCAAAGTAGTACAAATATTCCAATAGAAGTAATTAATGAAAAGTATATACCATTAGGTTTTAATCATTTTAAATTATCTTCTGTGGGAAAAACTGAAAAAGAATATTTTATTTTTTTATTAAATTATTTCATTAAAGAAGA
>CALFMA010000557.1 GCA_937880065.1 uncultured Ruminococcus sp. | reverse complement strand
GCCGAGTCGATATCCGACCTTAAGGAGCGTCTTGGTAACATTCTCGTTGCCTACACCTGCTCGGGTGCGCCCGTATATTGCCGCGAGCTTCGCGCTAACGGCGCTATGGCGGCTCTTCTCAAGGACGCTATCAAGCCCAACCTTGTTCAGACACTTGAGGGAACTCCCGCTATCGTTCACGGCGGTCCTTTCGCAAATATTGCTCACGGCTGCAATTCAGTACGTGCAACAAAGCTTGCTCTCAAGCTTGGCGATTACTGCATTACAGAGGCAGGCTTCGGCTCTGACCTGGGTGCTGAAAAGTTCTTCGACATCAAGTGCCGCTATGCAGGTCTTAATCCCTCCTGCGTTGTTCTTGTTGCTACAATCCGTGCATTGAAGTACAACGGCGGAGTTCCAAAGACTGACCTTGTTAAGGAAAATATGTGGGCATTGGAAAAGGGAATTGTCAACTTACAGACTCATATTGAAAATATGCACAAGTTCCACGTTCCCGTTGTTGTTGCTATTAACCGCTTCCACACAGATACTGACGCTGAAGTTGAATTTGTACAGAATTTCTGTGCTGAAATGGGCGTTGAGGTTTCAATGTGTGAAGTATTCGCTAAAGGCGGCGAGGGCGGCACAGATTTAGCTGAAAAGGTATGCGAAACAATTGCCCTTACCGAAAATGACGGAAACGGATTCCGTCCACTCTATTCAACAGAACTTCCTATCAAGGAGAAAATTGAAATCCTTGCAAAGGAAATTTATCGTGCTGACGGTGTAAACTTCACATCACAGGCTGAAAAGGCTATCAAGGAAATTGAGAGTATCGGTTTCCGCAATCTCCCTGTATGCGTTGCTAAAACACAGTATTCTCTCTCTGATGACCCCACAATGCTGGGCAAACCAAAGAATTTCAGAATTACTGTACGTGACGCAAAGCTTTCAGCAGGTGCAGGCTTCGTAGTTCTCTACACAGGCGATATTCTCACAATGCCGGGACTTCCCAAAAAGCCCTCGGCTCTGAATATCGACTGCGACAATAACGGCAATATTTCAGGACTTTTCTGATATGACTATAAAAATTATTACTCACGCTCCGAGAGAAACAATCAAAGCCGCTGCCGAAATCGGCAGACTTCTCCAAAAAGGCGATATTATCGCATATAAAGGGGATTTAGGAGCAGGCAAAACCACTTTCACAAGAGGTCTTGCCCTCGGTCTTGGTCTTGGCGATGTTGTATGCTCCCCTACTTTTTCCCTTGTGAATGAGTATATCGGGGAAAATATAAATCTCTACCACTTTGATATGTACCGTATCGAAAGTGAATTCGACCTTGAATCTTCGGGATTTTACGACTATGATTTCGACAATAATATTGCCGCTGTGGAATGGTCGGAAAATATCGAAAAATATCTTTCGGGAAAAATTATAAATATCACAATCAACACTCTCAGCGAGCTTGAACGTGAAATTATTTTAGAGGGAGATGAACGGTTTGCTTCTGCTTGGAATTGATACTTCGGGGAAGGTGGCTTCTGCCGCACTTTTCGATACCGACAGCGAGGTTATTATTGCCGAAACCTCTCTGTATACGCAGAAAACCCACTCCCAGATTATTATGCCAATGGTGAAAAGCCTTATTGAACAGGCAGGAAAAACCGTAAAGGACGTAAACCTTATTGCTGTGGCAAAAGGTCCGGGCAGTTATACGGGCTTGCGAATCGGCATTGCAGGTGTAAAGGCTATGGGCTTTGCTCTTGACTGCAAATGCTGCGGAGTTTCCACTCTTAAAGCACTTGCCTGCAATAATATAGCGTACAAAGGAGTTATCTGCTCCGTGATGAAAGCAAGGGCGGATCTGGTTTATGCCGCAGTTTACAAAAGTGACTGCTACGCTCTTGAAACAATCATGGAGGAACAGCTTTTAAGCCGTGATGAGCTGGCGGAATTCCTCGCTCTCAACGGTACGGAGGTTATGCTCTGCGGTGACGGTGCAGCTGAGTTCTTTATGGATTATCGCTCACCTATGTTTGTAATCGCTCCCCCACAGGGCCGTTTGCAGTCAGCCTGCGGCGTATGTCTTGGAGCAATGTCGGAGGAATTCGTTCCCCCCGAAGAACTGGACGCTTCATATCTCCAGAAAGTACAGGCTGAAAAATTACTGGATAAAAAGGAGAATTCAAAATGATTGCTATCGGATGCGACCACGCAGCGGTTGAATTAAAAAAAGAAATTATAAAGGCACTTTCAGAAAAGGGCTTTGAATTCAAAGATATGGGTACTGACGGTGAGCCTTGCGACTATCCCAATATGGCTGAGGCTGTATGCGGAGTTGTTACTTCGGGGGAATGTGAAAAGGGCATACTTCTCTGCGGTACAGGCATTGGAATGTCAATTGCCGCAAATAAGATAAAGGGCATAAGAGCAGCACTCTGTGCTGACTCCTTTTCAACAAAATATACACGTCTGCACAATGATTCAAATGTAATGTGTATGGGTGCAAGAACAACAGGCGTAGGTCTTGCCTGTGAACTTGCTGAAATATTCCTTACAACAGGTTTTGAGGGCGGCAGACATCAGCGTAGAGTTGACCTTATTACTGCTCTTGAAAACAAGTAATCAGCTGGTTTCAAAGGCAATACCACAGGGAATACCTATTTTCAGGTGTTCTGTCGGTGTTGATATATATGATTATTGGAGGTAAAAAACAATGGCAAAAAAACGCAAAGATGAAAACGAACTGGACAGAGCTTACCATGATTTGCTCGAGTACAACGACAGACGTGAGAAGAACAGATCGGATCTGCTGCAATTCTTTGTAGGTCTGCTTATGCTTGCGGCAGGTGTATTTATGATATTCCAGAATCTGAATATCGAAAGCACTTGGGGCTACGGCGGTTACTTATTCAGCTTCGGCGGATTTAATCTTCCAAACGGAACTATTTTCGTACCGTTATTTATTGGTATCGTAATGCTTTTCCTTATGGACAGAAAGTTTTTCGGCTGGCTTTTCATTGCTGTGGGACTTGTTATAATCCTTGCAGCGGTACTTATGAGCGTCAGAATGCACTGGAGAACAACTAACGCATATATGTTTGTGCTTATGTTTGGTCTTACAGCAGCAGGCGGCGGTCTTGTTCTCAGACAGCTTTTCAAGAAATAATTCAAAAAAGGGTATCGCTTCAGGTCGGTACTCATATAGAAGTTTTCCAAGAACT
>CALFMA010000556.1 GCA_937880065.1 uncultured Ruminococcus sp. | reverse complement strand
CCGCCCTGCTCACCCGTGAGCAGACGCTCGATATTCAGTCCGGTTGCTTCGGAAATGTACTTGGCGGTGATACTGGTGGCGCACAGGTTGTGCTTACTCAGAATACCGCAATAGGCAATACAAAATTGCGCCATAAGTTCTTTTTTATCGGAAAACACTCTTTTTCCGTCAATTTCTATTATTCCGCTATCCTGTCGTTCTATTCCTCCTATCATATTCAAAAGTGTTGTTTTGCCGCATCCGCTTTCACCTGATAGGAAGATAAACTCTCCGTCCTTTATTTCAAGGTCAAAGTCTCTAAAAATAACTTTACTGCCGAATGATTTGCACAATTTTTTTATCACAATCATAGTTTACCCCCTTTCAGTATTTTATTCATATTTACTTTGTTCATCTTTTTTCCGAATGCAGATATTACGATTAATTCGATGATAAATGATATAAGTTGAATTGAGATATAAATAGCAATATTAGGCATTATTTTTGACTTTGCAAAGATAAAGAGCATAAGATTTACTAATAAATAGTTGATAATAGTATGACAGTAGATAAAATGATTAATTTCAAAAGAACAATATCCTAAAAGTTTTTTTATGCAGTACTCTGAGGATTTAACACGATATTCTAATTTAACAATAAAAATTATAATACCTGTTTGAAGCAAAATCAACATTATACTAATAACGCTCACAATTAAAAGTTCCCTGTTAATCAATGCTTTTTGCTCTAAAAAAGTATCGTAAACGCTTGTAACTACAAATCGATAATCATTTTTGTCAATTCCTTGTTCAGTCATATAAGCAACAAAATCATTTTCGTCCATTCTATACATTATAACGTTTCTGAACTGTCCTAAGAATGATGCTTTAAATGTACCGTTTATATTTGCAATACTTTCATCTATGTTATTAAAAATTACTATAGGTTCTTTTATTATTTTGCTTCCTTCTCTTAAATACGGTTGAATACTTATAAACCCATTTTGTGGCTTATACTCAACAACTTCACAATCGTAATTATATAGTTCGTCTAAACAAACAAGATATTCATTTTTTATGGATTCTATAATATCTCTTCTATTAGATAATAGAAGATCTGAACCATATGGGACACAAATATATATCTTATCACTTAAATCTATTTTACTTAACTCCTTGACAATTCTAATCAAGTACTCACTATTATATTTATTATAATAAATTGCCTGTGACGAACTGTTTTCGGAAGTAATATTCATTATTATTTTTGGAGATGAATTCTTAAAATGCTTAATGTATAATCCGTCATAGAGCTGATTCATTACAGAAAAATAATTTAGTTCCTGTTCAAAATCAGACGTTTGAATATTTTGATTTAGTCCAAAAGTTATATATTTATAATCTTTCAATTCTGAAAAAAAAGATTCTTGTTTATTGTACGATATAGCTTTGCTTATGAATATGCAATATGGAAACATTATTAAAACAACAATTGTTGTTGAAATGAATTTCACTATATAGCTTACAGTCAATAACTCAACATCAGAAGTATTTCTTGCAAAAGCTTTTCTGAAACTGTAAAATATTATTTTAAGGTAAATAAGAGCATTAACACATAAAATACACAAATAGTATTTTACTGATAAAGAAAAATAATGATAACTTTGTGTATATGGAGAAAGAATCACTTGTGTAATAAAGTATGCAGCCAATAGAATGCAGGTATCAACTGCAATATTTCTTAATATGATAGCGGTAGCTGACTCACCGAGAGATAGAGATATTACGTTTTCCTTTCTTTTCATTGAAAGTTCATATAATGTCATCAATAATAAGACTAAACCTATTACAAATAAAATCATCATCGTTGTCTTGCGGTTATTGAGATTATTAAATTCCTCATTAATGTTGCTTATGTTATATTTTAACGAAAAGGACTTAATAAATGAAGCTTTATTTTGTTCATCACCGAGTATATAGATGCATGGGCTTGAATAAAGATTTGGAACACTTTTGATATCATAATATTTGACATTCGTATTCCCCGAAAAAATACTTTTATATGTTCTGTCGTAAATATTAAAGTGTATTTTAAAATAATTCCTAATACTATCGACAGATGAAGAATATATGTTAAGTTCATATGAAGCAATATTTGAAGCACGTGGCAGTTCAACATATATTAATACATTATTTTCTTTGGCACACTTGTAAAGATCACTTATTACATCATCATCGCTATTTGTTGGCAGAGAGGTGAATTGGAAATTTGATGCTGACGAAGGATAATATTTAATATCTCGTTGAAATAATTCACCGTTTATTATATGGAGAAAGAATAGTAAAATCATAATAACTGTTAATTTGATTTTTTTCACTTTCATCACCTGTTTAAATTATAGTCTGTTTAAGGACACAAAATATCATAAATCAGCTATTTATATTGATATGTGTGTTCCCTAAACAGACTTATTAAATTATTTTTTGATTGTTGTTTTTAGTTTTTACTTTCGAAAAGTGTGTTAATGACATCTCTAAAAACCGTTTGATTAAGAAAAAGTAGATAGGTGCGGTATCTGTAAGGAAAACTTCCGAATTCGTGCTGTCGCACTCCAAGGGAGGTTGACGCAGTAGATGACATGCATAGTTGCTTTTTCTCAAAAGGAGTTTTTAGAGGTGGCCTTAAATAAACATTCGCAATAGTTAAAGCGTTTTAATTAAAAAACCAATATCTAATGGTACCGCTACCGTGATCGATGGATGCGATATTCGTCCATTCTGTTGCGTCTTTAGTATTTGTCCATGCACCAGTCATAGTATTACGGTTCTGTACATAGCCACAATGAGAATTTGTATTGTGATGGACCTTAATACGATCAGCATCCATACCTCTATCATATGAAACCCAACCTACGCCAGCAGTTCCATCATAGTTCCAATATTCTACCCATGTCTCAGTGAATATATTTGAACTTTTTTCAATATACCATGTGTTTCCAACACCACTGATGGCTTCTCCCTCTATGTAGATATCACGTGGGGTAATCGTTTGCTCTAAAACTGGATCGTATTCAAATTTTTCTGTAGCATATGCACTTGTAGGAAGTGCAGAAAGCATTGTGAATAAAGTAGTAGCAGCAAGCAAAGTTGCCATTTTTTTAATCTTAAACATTACAATTTTCCTTTCGTTTGAAAAATAATTATTTGAATAACCTTAAAAATAATATTGTTTTTCGTTGTTATTTATAGTTATTGTTTTTAGTAAATATTGTGCCATATAATAAGAGCTAAAATTGTATAATACTAAAACTCAATTCTTTGTTATATATTGAAAAACATTAATTATTTTTACAACTTTAGAATTTTGAGATGATAATTGCGTCTTACAGAGGTGTATTATTCAATGATGTCTTCAGCTAATTATATTTATGTCTTTGTTGCTATACATCTTTCGAATATAAGCTTGTGAGTTGCTTTGTGGCAGTATTAAATTCATATTATTTCAGTACCAGATTTAAATTTCATAGTTAAAACAACTGTAATATGAGTTTCAACACATACCTAATAAAAATTGTTGAAAAGCATACTTGACTTCGTCAAGTATATAGTACTATATACTGAGAAATAATTGCTTTTCTGCTTTGTTGTTGCATCTGAAATAATCTTACTTTTTCAGCATACTTTTAATGTTTTTAGGCTCTTTTGGCTGATGAAAACCGAAAAGTGAGATTGTATAACTACCAAACTCAGCTGACTTTTTGCCTATATCAGCAACAACCTTTAAAACATTCTTTTTTGTTTCCTTTTTCATATTTTTTCATCTCCTATCCACGGATTAGTAATAAACATAGAAACTGATACAACCAATAAAGTTGAATCAATTAGAATGCTATACTCATTCCGATATTTTGTAATCAATAGACATGATAATAGTGAGAGTATCACCACCATGACCATACTGAAAATACGAAAATAGATTTTCTGTTGTTTATTTAAAGGTTTATTTTTGTTTTCAACAGGAGCATATACTGCAGTCGTAATAACTGCGAGAGCTATGCAAATGTAATGGAACTCATAAAATTGCTCTATTGGAAATACCTTAAACATTAGAAGCGTACTGATTGTAACAAGTGCAAAAATCATATTGCACTGAAAATATGTTTTAGCGTGATAACCTCCACATATACTTCTCAATATTACAAATAATCCAAAATATATTAGTGATGCTGTTACGCAATGAAATATCAGACCAGCTATTATTGTAATCATACAGGTTAATATGGTGGAAATTATTATTTCGAATCCGTATTGATATAAAGGTGTATCTTCTGATTCAATTATCTGATGATGTATTAAAATATCTACAATGCAAGATGCTACATAAGAAATCACTGCTTTCAGCCCTTTCTCTTGCTTTCTGATGTCATTATATCATTGAATTATAATCTTGTAAATAGATTTGGCATAATTGGACGTTTTTTGGCATAAGTGGTCATTTACAGACATCTCAATAATAATTTTACGTGAAATCTTGATTTTAAGATAAAAATATGATATATTATATCTTGAGGTGAAATATTATGAATGCTGCAATCGTAGATGATGAACCCGCTTTCTTTTCACAAATTTCAGAATTACTTCAAGTTATTGCAAGTCAAAATAATGTAAATGTTAAAATTGATTTTTTCAAACAAGCAGATGAATTTTATAGACATTATAAATCAGAAAAATACGATGTTCTGTTTTTGGATATTGATATGCCAGATATAAACGGTTTTGAACTTACAGAGATGCTTCAAAGACAAGATGACAATGTGAAGATTGTATATATTACTAATCGTGATGATTTAGTTGTATATGCGTTTAGATATAAAGCGCTTGGTTTTGTTAGAAAAAAGCATATTGAAAACGAATTACCTTATGCTATGTCTACTCTATTTAATGAAATTAAGAATTCAAGCAAGTCAGTTATTCTTACTGAAGTTCGTTCAAAGGGTGGAAATATCAAATCTGTATCAGTAGATTCAATCGTGTATATTGAAACACACGGACATGATGCTTATGTTAATCTATTGAATGGTGAACAACTTGTAGTAAGAAAATCTCTTTCCGAGTTTCTTCGTATGCCGGAATTTGATAAATTTGTCTATATTAATTCGGGAACAATTGTTAACTTGCTGAAAATAAAGTTGCAAGGAACTAATGTTGTTTTGCCTGATGAAAAAGTACTTTTTATCAGCAGACGAAGGATGAAAGATGTAAGAGATGCTTACTTAAAATCACTAAGGAGGGTACTTATATGATATATACAATTAGCGAATATACGGCAAGTATTTTGGAATGCTTTATATTGTTTGGCTATCTTATATTATCATTAGGATACAAGCTTGAATCAAAAAATAAGCAGATAATTAGTACATTAATAGCATCCGGAATCGGAATACTGAATATTTTTATTTGGGAAAGATTCAACCAATTGATGAATTCGGAACTTTTCTATGTATTATCTTATTTTTTGATATTATTTACATTTAGTTTAGTCGCTCTTAATGGAAAATATTGGCATCAGATATTACTGGTGTTGATGGCTTTTTTATGTATATATATTGCAAATGCTGTTTTAATAGTTGTATCAGGTATTATTCTTTCAGATCATTATTCATCTATATTATTGATGAGAAATCCAACAAGAATATTTTTATTAGCTGTATCGAAAGTTATGTTAATTTCATTATTACTACCGATAAGCAATATTGTTCAGAAAAAGAAATTCGCACTAAGTTGGGTACAATGTGTTATTTCAACAACTGCACTAATAGTAATGATTGTTGCGGGTGTATCAATTGAAAAGCTTATTTTAGATGAAGTAATATCATTGAAATTATCAGCAATACTAATGTGCTGTATAGTTACAATGTGTATATTATTATTTATAATCCTGATACTATTTTCACTTCATAATAAAACCATTAGTCAAAGAATAGCTTTAGAAACCCGTCTAAATGACGAAGAAATAAAGCTACAAGAAACATTGCAATGGAGTAAATCAGTAAAAACACTCCGACATGACCTTAGCAATCATTTGATTTCTATATCAAAATATATTCAAGACGGCAATGATGAAAAGGCATTGCATTATATCACGAGAATAACTGATAAAATAGACACAATTCCTAATTATATAAATACAGATAATCCTACGATAAACGCAATTCTTGACTTAAAACGAATGATCTGCGAAAAAGAAGGTATTGACTTAAAATGTTACGTGGAACAAGGATTTCCACAGTTAGATGATGTAGCCTTTTGTACAATTTTCGGCAACCTTATAGATAATGCAATTGAAGCTGAAATTAAAGAAGAGCAAAAAGAGATTCGTCTTTCATTAGAAATGGCAAGTGATTACTTGCATATCATTATACAGAATAGAATCCACAATTCAATCCTTATAAATGGCAATTTGCCTCCAACTACAAAAAATGATAATAAAAATCATGGTCTTGGAATATATAGTGTTACCGAAGCAGTATCACAAATGAACGGTGCTATTAATTTTCGTGAAGAAAATAATTGGTTTATCGTAGATGTATTAATACAATGCTAATAAAAAGGTAAAACAAAAAATCACCTTGATTCGCTTATATGTATTAGCGATATAAGGTGATTTTTCATTTATTTGCTTTGTTATGTAGTAAAATCGAGATAGTTGCATTATTTTCGTAGGGATTATGGATAAGTAGTACAGCGAAAATGGGTACAGGTACAAACGTACAGAAAAAGCTTATTGCTGTTCACGATTTAGATATTCCGTGGAGACCGGCTGACCTCGAACAACGTGCAGGAAGAATTATCCGACAGGGCAACGAGAACAAGAATGTTGAGATTTACCGTTATGTGACCAAGGGTACATTTGATGCATACAGCTATCAGACCTTGGAGAACAAGCAGAAGTTTATTTCGCAGATTATGACTTCAAAAGAGCCTGCAAGAAAATGTGAAGATGTTGACCAACAGGCACTTACATATTCAGAAATCAAGGCTCTTTGCACAGGTGATGAACGTATAAAGGAAAAGCTTATGCTTGATAACGATGTTAAGGAACTCAAAGCACTTGAAGCTGAATACAACAATACCATTTATGAAATGGAAGATAAAATCAAGGTGTTTCCAGA
>CALFMA010000555.1 GCA_937880065.1 uncultured Ruminococcus sp. | reverse complement strand
GTAAGGAATCCCTCGAACGTAATACAGAACTTCTTTGCTCCCTCGTACCAGTCCTCGTGGCGTGTAGCGATGAAACCACCCATGTTCACGAGACCGTCCTTCTTTGACGACATTGTCATACCGTCAGCGTATGAGAACATCTCCTTGCAGATCTCCTTGATTGTCTTGTCTGCATAACCCTCCTCACGAGTGCGGATGAAGTATGCGTTCTCTACGAAACGAGCAGAGTCGAAGATCACGCGCTTGCCGTACTTGTCAGCAACTGCGCGAACCTCGCGGAGGTTCTGCATTGATACAGGCTGTCCACCGGCTGTGTTGTTAGTTACAGTAACGATGATGAATGGAACGAGGTCAGCGTTCTCTGCGAGAACCTTCTCGAGCTTCTTAGGGTCAACGTTACCCTTGAAAGGAACCTCGAGCTGAGTGTTCTTTGCCTCGTCTACTGTGCAGTCCAATGCTGTGGCCTTGCGGCTCTCGATATGTCCTTTGGTGGTGTCGAAATGTGAGTTGCCGGGGACAATGTCGCCGTTCTTCACAAGGTAGCTGAAGAGCACATTCTCGGCTGCTCTACCCTGGTGTGTGGGGATTACATACTCAAAGCCTGTGAGACGTGTGATAGTGTCCTTCAACTGGAAGAATGAAGATGAACCGGCATAGCTCTCGTCGCCCATCATCAGGGCAGCCCACTGACGGTCGCTCATGGCGCCTGTTCCCGAGTCGGTGAGGCAATCGATATATACCTGCTCCGATTTCAATTGGAAGAGGTTGTAGTTGGCCTCTTTCATCCATTTCTCTCTCTCTTCGCGTGTGCTTTTCTTGATGGGTTCAACCATCTTGATTCTCCAAGATTCTGCAAAAGGTAATTCCATAGTATTTATATTAGTTATAAGTTAATCTTCAAGGCAAAATTAATGAAATATATCGTTATTCATAATTTTTATACGGAAAGTTTTCATTCTGACACAAACTTACTTATACCTTATATAATAAGGCTTGAATAAACTAAATTAAAGCTGAATAAGACCAATCTTTTTGTAAACTTTATTTAGCATTTTGCGTGCCAAATATTCAGCCTTTTGCTTTCCGTCCAATAAAACCTTGTTAAGGTAAGCCTTGTCCTTTAAAAGCGCTTCCTTTTTCTCGTTAATCGGGCGCAAAACTTCAACAACGGCTTCGCCAACGGCTTGCTTGAACTCGCCGTAGCCCTTGCCTTCAAACTCGAGCTCGATTTCTTCGATAGTTTTGCCCTTCATAAAGGTTTTCCGATAAATACTGTGTATGCTCTTTACGCGTCCGCTGATATATATATCATCAATAACATCGCGGCTACGCTCTAAGATTTCTG
>CALFMA010000554.1 GCA_937880065.1 uncultured Ruminococcus sp. | reverse complement strand
GGAGTAAATGCATCCCGATTCCTTCGATCGTATTCATATATTATCTTTTTATCCATAGTTAGATTCCTTTATCATAGATTCAATTCCTGAATAATTGATATTACATCGATATAATGAACTTTTCCAGCATTATTGGACGTTTGATCCGAACTACCATCTTCAATATCCGAACCGTCATCACTGCTTTCTGTTGTTGGAGCATTATTCAAAGCCATCATTATATTGGATTTTTCTAGAATTAGTTTTTTATCGAATTTTCCACGATAAATTCCAATAACCGTAACATCACCTATTTCAAGATCTGATACGCTATAGCTACTTTCCAATTCAGCCTCAGAATTCATAGGTATTTTAATAATGAATTCTTCAATATCGTCAATTTTCTGTTTGAATTTTCCTTCAATAACATATGTAGAATCTTTAAATAATACGGGGAAAATAGATGTCAAATCAAGATTGTCATCATTAACTGGAATCTGCTTAATCAAACCGTTCAGAAGGGTTTTTATGGCAAGCACATCAGAAAGATTAACAACTGAAAGATTAACGCCTTTGATCTTTATTAGATTTCCCACTTTACTATCAGATAGCTTTTTTACCTCTGTTGCCTTTTCATATAGAGGACGAAGCATAGTTGATTTGGTACTTACAACCTTTATTGTATCTTCAACTTGCTTTGACCTACTATGTGATAAACTTCCATCAAAAGAAAATGAAGGAATATGTTTTCCAATTAATGGAATTTTAGCTAATGGATCGGTAGAAACATCTCCCTCGCCCTCGGCAGAAGTCTCTTTTCCTTTGGTTCTAGTTATAGATTCAATTACTTGATTATCTATTAGCATAGAAATCTCGGTTGCTTTTTCATAGTTAATGTAGTAGATATTAAACATATTTTTCATATGTAAGCCCTCCATTAAACAAAGAATCCCCTGAAACAATACAGCTATCCAGTATATCTACATTATACCACAATACCCATATTATTTCAAGGGAATTCGAATATATATTCTATTATTCCTGCCCCGACTTCTTCAAATTACAATCCCTGCACAGCATCTGCAAGTTCTCCGGAACGGTCTTGCCGCCTGCGTGCCAGGGCTTGATATGATCGGCGTGCATCTTCTCAAAGTCAAAGTGCTGACCGCAGATCGGGCAGATGCCTTGCTGCTGTTCGTATGCTGTGCGAGTATCCTCAACATCAAATTGGCGCAGGCTTAGGTATTTTTCTTTTCCTGTCAGCAAATACTCATAAATTCCGCTTTTCTTGGTGACTTCTTTGTCTGCCATGAGAGCGGTTATTTTTGTCTCCAATGCAGCAGGATCGAGTGCATCACTCTTATGCTCATGATAGAGTCTTCCCCAATCTAGCCCCTTCATCTCCTTACGCCATTTGGGGAATATCGTATTTACCCAGTTAATTACGTTCTGGAAATACATCCACAGCGGAGCGGCGGTGCTATCATGTTGGTGTTTGGACATATAAAAGTCAACCGATTTTTCTTCGGGCAGAGCAATCCACTCGATAGCGGTTTCAAGGTATTCCTGGCGTATCATTTTTCCTGACAGGAGCTTATCTCCGATTTTGACAGCGGCACAGCCATTCTTGCTGAAATATCGTTTTGCATCAGAAACCCAAGTACCTGAATAAACTGCATTCCGAAGCTCCTGATTTGATAATTGCACACCTGCAATGTTGATTGTTCTGAACCAGTCGAGCTTTTCCTTATCATTTCCAGTGCAGATGTAGATCATGAGCTTGTAATCAAGAATCTGTTTTTGTTCCGTTGCGGTCAGACTATGAAAATAGCGGTTATTGATAGAAAAATCGCCACTTATATACTGACACAAGCTGATCGTGCGTTGTTGTCCGTCCAGAAGTTCAAATGTGCCGTCATCGGTCGCACACCAATACATAACATTCAGTGGGAAGCCTTTGATGACAGTATCAAGAACGGCATCTCTCTCCTTCTGCCCATAGACGAACTCACGCTGAAACGCAGGTCTAATATTCAGTTTACCGCCATAACCAGTTACTCCTTTCTCTGCACTATCTTGATAACCATATGCGATGTCACAGACGGTAATCTCTTTCAGTTCAATTTTCATAAAGGCTTACCTCTTTCTAATAAAGATTCTTGCATAAGTTATGGTAAATGGTTTCTCTGCATTATCAGCAGTATAATATATTGTGTTTGGAGTTGAAGCAAGTAAAAGTGTTGATCTTGTATTTGCTTTACTTCCGTTTGTTACTGTGCCATTGGGATTATGCTGTATAGGATTAACATATCGTTTAGTTGGTCTACATTCAAATTCGTCTCTCCCAGCATTAATCCCAAGTATTTCAAACTGTTCTGGATTGTACTTATCAAGAAATGTTATAGGAACTCCCATTGTACCAGTATAATCACATGGAATTTCAGAAACTTTACTTACTTCGATAGCATTATAATTATCATAACGAGGATACTTATCTGCTGAATAATTTCTGAAAAGCACGAATTCTTCATGTCTTTTCTTTATATCCAAATTTGTGAACCAACAGATGTTTCCCATACTGCGCCATTTCTGACCGTTTTCATCAATCCAAAAGCGAGTTTCTCGTGCTTCATAACTATCTGGAACAGTAAAGGCCATATCACCTGATTTATATCCGAGCCATAGTTTATTGTCTTTTAACAGCGGAAAAATTTCTTTATAAGTAACATTGTTTTGACTTCCAATAATCAAAAATTGTTTATCATATTTCATAAGTTGTGCTACATACTCACGGAAAAGAGAAAACGGTGGGTTTGTAACCACGATGTCTGCCTGTTTTAGAAGTTCAATACATTCCTGAGATCTGAAATCACCGTCGCCTTCAAGAAGTGTGGGTTTCCCATCTACTGAACGAAGTAGCAGTTCTACATCAGTTAGATCAACAGCACCGTCACCGTTTAGATCATTCACGTGGGTAATCTCAATTTTATAAGGTTTCTTGTCAGATGGTTCTTCTCCTATAATTTCCTCGTTTCCGAACAGACTCAGTTGTGTATATACGACAGGAGAACCAGCATAACAAGTGCATATCAGCTTTTTCAGTCCTAAGTGATTGAAGTTGATAGCAAAGTATTTGAAAAAGTTGCTCTCATAAGGATCATCGCAGTTGCAAAATACGACTTTTCTCTTAAAATGCTCCTTATAATGTCGTAGCTCGTTTTCTATATCAACAAGCTGTGTGTAAAACTCATCCTTCTTAGCCTGTCCCGCTGCGGATAGCGCTTTGTTATTATTTGCCATATCGTACCTCCGCTAAACTTGCATCTAATGAAAGATTTAGATATAAAACTTGCTTGTATAGAATATATTATAGCACAAACTGTCGAATTTGGCAAGTAAAATCGGTTATAATATTCCAATAGGGAAAATCGGAGGTGATGGTAAGTGTACGATCTTGGAGCATTGATAAGATCATTACGCAAAGAACGGAATATAACGCAGAAAAAGCTTGGAGAATTGCTTGATGTCACTGAGGGAACGATCAGTAAATATGAAGCTAATCTCATGACACCACCATTTGAAACGTTACGCTCTATTGCCAGCATTTTCAACATTTCAATGGATACCCTATGCGGTATGAAACATCAGGGTACGCTTTCAACTCACGGACTGACCGAAGCACAGACCGAAACAGTCAAAGCCCTGGTCGATAGCTATCGTGTCAAGAATGCCCAAATTGGAAGGCAGCTCACGCAAGAGCAATTTGCAGTACTTGGAAAAATAACAGCCGAGCTCACAAAATAAAGCCGAAGGACTCACGTTGAATCCTTCGGCTTGTTGTTTATGGAAAAATCACAGCATCATACATACACCATAGCCGCATATATAGGCCCTCTTGCACATAGGCGATCCATATTCTCCAGACCTCTCGCTTTTGCAAGATCTCCGACCGCCACAGCTCTGAGATACTCTGTATCATTTTTGAGCATCATTCCGACCTGACGTTCAATGGCTTCTGTTACAGAATGGTCAAGATTGGTCAGGTAGCTGAGAATCGTTCCGTCGTTGACAAGTTTTATCAGCCTTGCAGGACGGTACTCAGCAGAATAGTGCAGATGATACTTGATATGGTCGGAGTTGAATATCGTCACGTTCGGCTCGGCATCGGGTGTGTTTTGGGTGACGGTCAAGGCATCGGTGTCGAGAATCCAAACTGGATTGTTTTTGCCATTTACATTAATCTTATCTTTGCTTCTGATTATCATATTAAACACTCCTATTCTAATTCAAATCTATTGGTTGAATTAAATTTTGTCTTTTCATATTCGGCTTTCAAACCGTATTTTTCAATAACTATCATTGCTCTTTTAAGTTTGCGTGTTAAATCTTCTTGCTTTGAAATTCGCTGATTGCTTTTACTCAGATTTTCACGTGAGAAAGTCGCAGGCTGTCTGTATTTTTCAAGTTCAGCATTTTGCTTTTCTGCAAGCTTTCTCAATTCTGCATTTTCTTTGCGAAGTTCAGCATTTTCGGATTTCAGCTTTTTTGTCTGCTTGGTATTTATAACATGCTTTTTCGCCAAGTCAGATAGAGTTTCATAATCCTCTTTTGAAACAGTAACCTTACCGCCGAAAACAGACTTTTTCGTTTCAACGCTGTCAATATCTATCAGCTTAACTTGTTTTTTCTCTACCGCATCAAGTTCTGCATTGATTTCCACAAGTTTATCAGCTTTTTCATCCATTTCTGATTCAAGATATGCAACAGCAGACCTCTTTTCTTTTTCAATAGAAGCAAGTTCATCAACCTTTTTCATCTGCTCCTTGTACTCAGCTACTTCAAGGCTGCCTCTGGACTTTTCAGGCGGCAGCGGTTCAATTCCATGTTCAAGGCAAATTTTATTCAGCACTTCAACCTCAGCTGCTCTCCAACGGGCAATAGCTTGTTTACCCGTACCGTATCCCATTTCTTCCAAAGCCTTTGCGATACCATTCTGGATATCCTGCCCACGTTTGTGGTGTGCTATGGGGATATAGTCAATGTGCAGATGCGGTGTAGCTTCATCCATATGCAGAACTGCATTGAAAACATAAAAGTTTGGATTTCTTGATTGAAAATCTTTCATATATTCTTTCAGACATTCTGCAACAAGTTCAGCATCCTCTGTACCGACTCCCGAATCATCCATTTTACCGATTTGTACAACGTCCTCGTAAAAGCTTTTTCGTTTGTCGGCAGCTGTAACAACTGTATTTGACGGTTTCTGATGAAATAAGCTTTCATAATATGTACCGTGAATTTTTCTGTCATTTCGCTTTTGTTTTGCATTATAACGCTCTGTCGATTCAGCGAAAAGCTGGTTGTAAGCCTCACCCAAATCCTGACGGATAAATGTAACATTATCCTTGATTCTGTTTCGGTCAATATTCTCCGCAATGAATTCCCGATTATTATGTGTAAGGCTACCCTTACCTTGACAGAACGAAATTCTCTTTTCTTTCATAATTCACCTCATTTCATATTCACAATGGGCAAGCACAAACCGTCACGATTGATTGATGAGAGTGACGGCAGTGTGCTTGCGATAAGACGGCTCAAAGAGCCGTGTTTTACAAAAGGCTACGCCATTTGTAACGCCATAGTACTTGTGACGGGGAATTCTTCCTCCATCACAAATACAGGCGCTCTTTGAGAAGCAGCCGTTCCCTCTGCACTCCCTTGCGTGACGGTTGGTGACAGTTGTGACGGTTATTTTATACCGCCACAAAAACCGTCACAGCCGTCACGAACTGTCACGGGGATTCACTCACTAAGTGAAATTCAAGAAATCTGCCCTCGTGATTTTTAATATAACGATAACTTATTCCGTAGTCATTCAATAACTTTCCTGCATTGACATTCAGCTTTTTCGTAAGCGAATTAACAGGAATATCCACTTGCAAAATTTTCGATAAATCAGTTGCATTTCCAATCCAATCCGGAGTATCGTTTGTAATCAATTTTGCTATTTCATCAAGCAATGGTTCAGCAGGTTCTTTCCATAATTCATTTTCCACACGTTCCAAATCCCAAGCAAGTGTTTGTTCATTACGGATAAGATGAAATTTTCTGTCTTGTTGGTCACGTCCTGAAATTTCAAGAACAGCATTTCTACTGGTGCGTTTTTCTTTGTGAAGAAGAAATGCACCGTCAGCTGCTCCAAGCAATCCATTTGTTCCCGAAATCATATCAAATCCGTCATCTGCTTTTTGCTTTCTTGTATGATGAACAAGCAACAGGCATATTCCCATACTGTCAGCAAAAGATTTCAATTGCGTTATGATTTCATAATCCTTTGCATAGCTGTAATTATCGCTGTCACATTCACGGACTTTCTGCAAGGTGTCTATAATAATAAGATTGGTATCAGGGTGATTGGTTATGAAACTTCGCAGCTGTTCATTTAAACCTTGTCCGAGTGATTTTGAAGCTACTGAAAAGAAAAGATTTTCAGTCATTTCTGTACCAAACATTCTGTAAAGTCTTGCCTGTAAACGCTTGTAATCATCTTCCAAAGCAAGATAAAGTACTGTTCCTTTGCGGACTTCGCAATTCCACATAGACGTCCCCGAACTTACGTGATAGGCTATCTGTGCCATCATAAAGCTTTTACCGACTTTCGGAGAGCCGACAAACAGATATGTTCCCGGATAAAGCAGCCCGTCAATAATCGGTGCTTTGCCAATATACACCATTTCATAAAGTTCAGGCATTGAAACCGTTTCAATGTAATTAGGATTCATCTTATTGAGCATTTCTATCTGTTTTCGGGCGAAATAGTCTTTATCAATCGCAATATCATTGGTGAACTGTTCTGAATTTACAGTATCAGGTAATATTGATGTTTCTATATTCATAGTCATTCCCCTTTAAGCGAAATAATTCATCAAATCAGCCTTATTGACGAGAATCTTTCCACGCTTTCCCTGACCTGTGCGAACATACTTCACCTTGTCCTGTGCCACAAGCTGACGGACGGTATGCTCTGAAAGACCATGGATAACATCAGTACATTCCTTGATTGTGAGCATCTCCACAGGTTTGGCAGCTTTGTCTGCAACGTTCGGTGTCGCAGGCTCATCGTTTGTGAGCTGAATCAAAAGATTCATAATGTTGTCGATAATTTCATTTTTTCTTTGTGTAGTCATAATTTTACTCCTCTTTCTCTCTTGTCGAGTATTTTTATTTTTGGAAATAACATAATTGCATTTAAAAGCTATTGCATTTTTGCTTTAAGTATGATATAATACTATAAAAGATAAAATAATTCAAACTTATAATTGCATTTATTATTTCCTAATAATCATTATATTGCATTATAATGCAATTGTCAATATGTGATTTTCATATTGTTTGCATTTAAATGCAATTTTGTAGCAAGATACAAAAAGTAAGGAGAATATTTGTATATGTTTTGGGAAAAATTTCAATATTTAGCAGAATTAAAAGGAATGAAACCTCACGCTGTGTTAAAAGAACTCCAAATATCATCGGGTTCTGCAAACAACTGGAAAAAAGGTACAATACCAAATGGGGAAATTCTAAAGAAAATTTCTGATTTCTTTGGTGTATCTATGGATTCACTTCTGGACCAAGATAATAATGAATCTGTAAGTTTGAACAGCAAAAAATCTATTTTTACAAAATTAACTTCTATTCCGCAAAGATTCAACAGTTTAAGAGCAGTTATCAGCACTACCGATGATGAAAAGCTTGCTATTGCAAAATATATCGGTTGTCCTATCTGGTGGCTTTTGAATGAGCAGAACCTTGTTTTTGAGCCAAGAGATGATGAATATGAAATTGATGAAAATGTTATTTTCACTATTCTTGATATTATGGACGGCTGTGCTGACAACGACATTGACAAAGCTATGCAAATTCAGCTTTCAAGAGTTGTTATAAAAAATCTTGAAAAGCAGGATTTCAACGCAGACAAGCTAAAATCCTTAAAAGGTATTGACCAAAATAAACTGAATTTCATTCTTACAGGCAAGGAAAATAAAGATTCTACGCTGAATTTCGGACTCAACTTTACTGACCTTGTTTATCTGAAAAGCGTTACGGGGATTGAGTATCCTCAGATGTTTTTAGAAAAAAACACGAATGACAATTTATAAAGATAATAGAGATAAAATTATATGGAACATAGAACACCTGAGCAAATCAGCTTTAATATGAAGCAAGTCAAAAGCAAAGGCTCAAAGATTGAAGTAATGCTGATGAAAGAGCTTTGGAACAGAGGCTTACGATACAGAAAGAATGTAAACACCATTTGCGGGAAACCCGATATTGCCTTCATTGGCAAGAAAGTTGCCGTATTTTGCGACAGCGAATTTTGGCACGGTTACAATTGGGATGAACGAAAAAAGGATTTTAAATCTAACCAAGGATTTTGGATACCCAAGATAGAAAGAAATATGGAGCGAGATAAAGAAGTTACTGCTGCACTTGAAGCTGACGGCTGGATTGTGCTTCGATTTTGGGGTAACGAAATCAAGAGAAACCTTTCGGATTGTGCCGATATTATCGAAAAGGCGGTCAGAAAATGAACAATCCAACCGTTTTAAGTCTGTTTTCGGGAATAGGCGGAATAGACTTGGGATTTATAAATGCGGGTTTTAATGTTATTTATGCAAACGATTTCGACCATTATGCTTGCACCACGTACAAGCGTAATTTTCTTGATACATTTATTTCCGAATGTGATATAAGAACAATTTCCGAAGAGAACATTCCTTGTGCAAATGTACTTGTTGCAGGATTTCCTTGTCAATCATTTTCTGTTATGGGGTATCAAAGAGGTTTTCGTGATGCAAGAGGTAATCTTTTCTTTGAAATTATTCGTATTGCCAAACATACAAATCCCAATGTTATATTTCTTGAAAATGTGAAAAATCTCATATATCACGACAACGGAAGGTCTTTTTTGACAATTTATAATTCACTTGTACAGCTTGGATATGCCGTTAAATATAGTGTTCAAAACGCTTGCACACACGGAAATATTCCACAAGACAGAAGTCGAACATTTATAGTGGCATTCCGTGATTTTTCAATGATGAATAGATTTGCTTTTCCTGATAAAGTGCCTCTTAAAAAGCAGCTTAACGACATCATTGACAGAACTCAAAAGCATAGTGATTGTTATTACTATAAGAAAACAAACCGTTATTACAGCGATTTAAATTATAAAATAAACGATATGACAGGAATTTATCGTATTGATGACAGCGGAGTTGCTATGAAAAAATACGATATTTCACCAACCCTAAAAGCAAATATGGGAACATATCACGATCGTGTTCCGATTATACGGGATATGTATGGAATCCGCAAACTGACACCTTATGAGTGCTTGGCATTGCAAGGATTTCCGGAAGATTTTAGATTTGAGAATATACCAATGAACGAGGCGTATAAGCAATGCGGAAATACCGTTTGTGTTCCCGTTGTAGAAAGAATAGCAAAAAATATTTACATCGCCTTAAAAGGAGAAGAATTAAGATGAGCAAGAAAAAATATAAAACCATAGACTTGTGTGCAGGAATCGGTGGTATCCGCCGAGGATATGAGCTTGCAGGTTGCTTTGAAAATGTATTGTCGGCTGAAATCGATAAGAATGCTTGTCTTACCTACGAGCATCTATACGGTGAAAATCCGATGAATGATATTACAACCGAAGAATTCAAGCAAAAAGTTGACAATATTGACTATAATGTTCTCCTTGCAGGCTTTCCCTGTCAAGCTTTTAGCCGTGCAGGAAAACAAGAAGGATTCCTTGACAAAACCAGAGGAACCCTATTCTTTGATATTGCAGAAATGCTTAGAAGAACAACTCCAATGGCATTTATGCTTGAAAATGTCGATAATCTCATAACCCACGAACGAGGAAAAACATTTGCGACAATTCTTGATATACTTGTAAACGGTCTTGACTACAAGGTTATCGGTGTTACAAAAGATGAAAAGGGAAAACTTATTTATAATGCAAGAGATTTTGTTCGCAATTCAAGAAATTTCGGAGTTCCACAGAACAGACCGAGAGTTTACATTATGGGATTCAGCAGAAAATATTTCGGTGATGCCGTGGATAATCTTCCAAACGAGCTTCCAACTTGCAGAAAGAAACCTATTTATGAAGATTTACATGAACTGCTTGAAATGAATGCAGATGACAAGTATTTTCTTTCATCCGGATATGTTGAAACTCTTGAACGTCACAATAATCAAGACGCCCTAAAAGAACATCGGCTGAAACATTAAAGTATTCGATAATTCTAATGAAGAGATCGTAATTTGGCAGCCGTTCTCCACGCAAATATCTTGTGATGTTGCTTCGATCCATATTTAAGATTTTACCAAGCGCAGGCGCGTTCAAATTCTTCTCTTCCATAAGAGCCGAAAGGTTTTCAGCAAATTTCGACAAAATAACCATAACAAAGACAATCTCCTACAAAATATTCTATTTAGTTTTGGCAACAAACAGTTGCTTGTGGCTGAAACTAAATGGTATAATATAAGTACAAACAAATTGGCGCGCGATTTGATTGAATAAAATAATTGTAGGAGAAAACAGCATGGAAAACAATCAAAGACAAATTTCCGTTAGAGATTTAACGGAAGAAATCACGTTACTTATCAAGGACGAAATCGTGGCTACATATACTGAAGAAGAAAGTGCTTTGCAAGTGCATTTTTTGAATGGTCAAAACTTCCGAATTTCTGTTGAAGAAATGAAGTAATGGTTTGCCCATTTATGGCATCGTAGAAGTATTATAACAAAAGAAAAAAGGTTGGCAATGTCAAACATTGTCAACCTTTTGGTTATTATGTTATAAAGGCGTTAATGATTATTAAAAAATTCTCCCCATTCTGCCGTTTGGTCAAAAGAAATAATCCCTTGGTCT
>CALFMA010000553.1 GCA_937880065.1 uncultured Ruminococcus sp. | reverse complement strand
AGACGGGAAATGGCGTTCTGTGTGCGATACACCGGCTGAGGGTGCGGAAATCGAGAAGGTAATCATCTCGAAGCTCGGTACAAATGAACGTATAAACGTAATTATCGGAAGTTCGCTCATCAACCGTTCCGAGAAGAACGCCTCCATTTATACCTACGACTACGACGAGGGTACTATCGAACAGACCTTTTCAGAGGCGTATTCGTTCTTCGATGTGACCGACCTCGACAACGATATGCAGAATGAATTTCTGTTGTTGTCGGGTTCAGCAACAGGCGTACCTGCCGTAGCGGAAACCTACAAGCTCGATGATAAGGGCAAATATCACCAGTACAGACTTGAACTCAGCGGAAGCTTTACGGAGTTTGACAGTCTCAGTTACGGAAATATCAGCGGAAACCGTCATGGTCTGTATATAGACGCTGTTTCGGGTGCGGGATACATCCAGACGGATATAGTGTATATGGATAAATCGGGACTTGTCAAGGTTTTTGAGAATTCGGATGAGTCTATTTTTACAGTCCGTCCCGCAGGGTGTCCCTCGTACGACATTGACGGCGACGGATTTCTTGAAATTCCCGTACTGACCATTGCTCCCGGATATGAAAATCTTCCCGAAAGCGAACAGCTGAAGCTTACACGCTGGATGTCGGTAAGCGAGGACGATACCCTTGCTGTAAAGTACCTTTCATATTACAGCATCAACGACGGCTATATATTTGTTTTTCCCGAAAAATGGCAGGGAAAGGTCACTGTATCAAAGGACCTTGTAAATGACGAAATCGTATTCAGAACCTTTTCCGAGGGAAAAAGCGGCAGAGAGCTTATGCGTATCTGCTGTGCCGAGGACGAACCCTCCCGTCAGGACAGACTCTCAAACGGCTATATGCTTATGCATACAAAGGGAGATTCCGCATATCTTCTCTATGTTACGCCGAAATCCGATAACGACCCGGACGACCTCGCAATCACTTCGGGCGACGCCGCAATCGGATTCAAAGTAAAGTAATAATTCATAATGCTTAATTTAAAAAGTGGGGTGTGAACATAATGAAACGTATTCTTATCTGTGAGGACGAGGCTACAATCCGTGAATTTGTCGTAATCAATCTCAGACGTGCAGGCTACGACGTTGTGGATGTAGACTGCGGAGAGGCTGCTCTCAAGACCTTTGAGGCAGAACACGGAAACTTCGATATAGTCCTCCTTGACATAATGATGCCCGGTATAGACGGGTTCACGGTCTGCAAGAAAATCCGTGAAAAAAGCTCGACAATCGGCATAATCATGCTCACCGCAAGAACTCAGGAAATGGATAAGGTAAGCGGACTTATGATAGGCGCTGACGACTATATCACAAAGCCATTCTCCCCCTCGGAGCTTACAGCAAGAGTTGACGCTATTTACCGCCGTGTATGTATGAGTTTTATCAAGAACGAAAAGCAGAGCCTTATTGAAAGCGGCCCATTCGTGCTTAATCTGAAAAGTCGTACAGTTACGAAAAACGGCGAGCCTATTGAGCTTACACAGGTTGAATATCAGATACTTGAATACTTTATGAATAACAAGAATACTGCCCTTGACCGTGCAAGTATTCTCAATCACATCTGGGGCGAAAGCTATTACGGCGATGATAAAATCGTTGACGTAAATATAAGAAGAATTCGTATGAAAATTGAAGAAGAACCCTCAAGCCCTAAGTATATCATTACTATCTGGGGTTACGGCTATAAGTGGAATGACGTTCAGTAATGGCAAGAAAAAGTATTACAAAGCGTTGGATTGTCAACAACCTCGGAGTTATTATTCTTGCGCTGATTGTTATTGAACTTGTTGTAATTTATGCCATTCAAAGCTATTATTACAGTTCCGCAAAACAGTATCTTGTATCAAAGATAAATGCGGTAACAAGCGTGCTGAGTATCCATTCGCAGGACAGTTCCGCCAACTTTTCCGCCGAAGTCCGTAATATGCTTGAAACCTTTAACGAAAAGGATAAAATCGAGCTTATGGCGATTAACTCAAAGGGGCGAGTTGTGCTGACTTCCTCGGGATTTTCTCCCGATGAGGACTATGTAATGCCCGACTATGAGGACGCTATGGAACTGGGGGAGGGCAGTTATATCGGCAGGCTTTCCTCAGGCAAGGTGCTTCTTGTCAATCATTACCGTTTCCGCGGCAGAAGCCACC
>CALFMA010000552.1 GCA_937880065.1 uncultured Ruminococcus sp. | reverse complement strand
CTTTACGGATACCTCTACAACTGCGGAATATGAAGTGATTGCTACTGCGATCAATAATGAACTTGCAAGAATTCAAGGCATTTACGCAAAGGCTCAGGAAAAGATGCAAAAAGGCGGCGCAGAGGCTATGTATAAGGATGCAGCCAAGCTTTTTGAATCAATAAGTGATTACAAGGATTCTGAGGAACTTGCAAAAAATTGCTACGAATACGCAGAGTGTGCGAGAAAAGATGCACTTCTCAAATACGCTAAATCAGCTATGGAACGTTCTAATTATGATTCGGCATTGACCTTCCTTAAGCAGATTCCCGGTTGGCGAGAAGCGGACCAACTGACAGAGGATTGCCATAAAGGTATACAGGAGAAAAAAGAGAAAGAAGAAAAACGTCGCCAGGAAATTGAGCGTCGCGTTGGCGAAGTTACCAGAAAAGCTCCCAAAATAGTAAATATACTTTTGGCGGCAGGTATTGGTAGTGCGGTTATAAGTGTAATAATTGCGATTCTTTCAATAGTTTTGTACATAATAAACTATATGTAATAGAATAAATAAACAAGTTGCAGTCAGTGAAATATCTGACTGTAATTTTTTTGAGTTGACAATGATATTTTTTAAACAAATACTGTTGCAATATTTTTGCAACCGTGCTAAAATAAATAACGTAAATTTTAGCAATGTTGCAAAAAGGTGGGTTTTATGGCTACACAAAAGGCTACAAGGACGAAATTTGAGATTATTCAGACTGCTACCCGAATGATATGGGAAGTTGGTTATTCAAATGCATCAATAAAAACGATTGCGAAAGAACTTGGTATGAGTACGGGGAATCTTACGTATTATTATCCTACAAAAGAGCATCTGTTAAGTGTTCTTGTGGATGCACTTTGTAAATTCCAAAGAAAGCTTATAGAGCATGAATCGCAGGAGGGGATAAGCTCGGTAATGGGGGTTTGCCTTGAACTTATGTCAATGGCATCGGCTTGTGAAAGTAATCCCATTGCAAAGGATTTCTTTATTTCCTCATACCAAAGTCCTGTAACACTAAAAATAATTCGTGAAAACGATACTGAACGCTCAAAAGAGGTTTATAAAGAATATTGCAAACGCTGGACGGACGAACAATTCGCAGAAGCGGAAGTTTTAGTTTCGGGTTTAGAGTATGCCACATTAATGGCACTTGATGAGGAAATTCCTCTTGAAACAAGAATTTCCGAAGCCCTTGATAAAATACTTATCATCTACGGTGTGCCTGAAAATATACGTAAAAGGAAAATCGAAAAAGCATTAAGTTATGATTACAAAAATATCGGAGAACGCATTTTTAAAGAGTTCAAAGAATTTGTAGATGTAACAAACGAAGAAAATTTTGAGCAAATGCTCCTTAATATAAAAAAATAATATAAATCAGGGAGGAAAATTTATGAAGAAAACAAATAAAGTTATAGGTTTAGTAGTTGTATTGTCAATGCTTTTGACAATATTGTCCGTATCTGTCTGTGCAACTCAACCGCAGACAGTGGTTCTTTACACAAACGATGTTCATTGTGCAATAGATGATTACCCTGTCCTTGCCGCATACAGAGCAGAGCTTATGGCACAGGGTAAGAATGTCATAACAGTCGATGCCGGAGATGCCATTCAGGGTGAGGTTATCGGTTCAACAACCGAAGGTGAAGCTGTGGTAGATATTATGAATGCTGTGGGCTATGACTATGCCGTACCGGGTAACCACGAGTTTGACTATGGTATGGAACAATTCCTTGAGCTTGCTCAGAATAAGGCGGGATATGATTATATCAGCTCCAATTTCTACAATCTTACCTCAAATGAACCTGTTCTTAAGCCCTATGCTTTGGAAGACTTCGGAGCTTATCAGATTGCTTTCGTGGGCATTTCAACCCCTGATACAGTCACTTCAACAACTCCCGAATATTTCAAGGATGAAAACGGTAATTTTATTTACGGATTTCCGGTTTTTCCCGGTGGATTGACAAATGAAGACCTTTATAACAATATTCAGGAAAGTGTTGACAAAGCGATTAATGACGGTGCGGATTATGTTGTTGCAATAGGTCATGCGGGAATTATCGGTTCTAATGAGGGATGGAAATCAATCGATATTATTGCAAATACCGACGGTATAGATTATTTCATTGATGCTCATTCCCATGAAACAACGGAAAAAGCAGTCTATAAAAACAAAGATAACGAAGATGTTTTCCTTACATCAACGGGTGCAAAGTTTGCAAATTTCGGTGTATTAACAATAAGCGGAAACGGTGCTGATTTTGAACTTGTTAACCCTGACAATGTTGATGTTAAAGAACTGTCTGTTGATGCAAAATTTGCATATAATTCGGTTAAAGATAAGGTTGACGGCTACAACGAAAGTATAGAATATCTTTTTGAGAAGATAGGCACATCCGAAGCGAATCTCGTTATCTATGATACCGATTCGACCAGAGCCGTCAGGAAGAGAGAAACCAATGCAGGCGACTTTGTTGCCGATGCTTACCGTGCGGTAACGGGTGCTGATGTTGCAATAGCCAACGGCGGCGGTATTCGTGCGGAAATTGAGGCGGGTAATGTCACAAGAAAGATGCTTATGGATGTTAATGCATTCAATAATGATATGTGCGTTCTTGAGGTTGACGGACAGCAGATTGTTGACATACTTGAGCACGGAGCACGCAAGTGTCCCGAAGAGCTCGGTAGCTTTTTTCAGGTTTCTGGTATGACTTTCGAAATACACACATACAGAAAAAGTCCCGTTATTACTAATCAGCTTGGTGATTTTATCGGAGTGGATGAAACAATGGAGCGCCGTGTACAGAATGTGTTTATTGGCGGTGAGCCCATTGATTTAAACAAAATGTACACTTTGGCAGGTAGTGCTTATGTGCTTCTTCAGGGTGGGGACGGACTTACAATGCTTGCTGATGCAACAGTTATTGAGCAAGAAGGTCTGCCCTGTGATTCAGAAATGCTTGTTAAGTATTTTACTGAAAATCTCGATGGTAAAATCACTGCGGAAAAATACGGTGATCCCGACGGTGACGGCAGAATAACTATTATTGATTCCCACGACCATTCCTTTACGGATAGTGATGAATGTTCCTGTGGTGCTAAAAAAGCCGATTATAGCGGATATAATGAAGCATACGAACGTTTCCAGGGAATAATGGATAATAACGATTTAAATGATGCCGCCATTGAGTACGCAAGAGATAAACACAGAGAGATGTTAAATGAGCATCTTGGCGGAATGTGGCTTAAAAACAATTATTCCGAAAATGAGCAATATATTCTTGACGGACTTGAAGAGGATATGAATGAGATGTGCGATGCTCTTGAGGAAGGAATTGCAAACGGCGAATTTATAAAACCCGATTATACGGATATTGAAGAAAAAATTGCCGAGTTTGAAAGAAACCATCCCGAAGAAGAGTACGAAAAACTTATTGCCCAAATGAAAGCGGAGCTTGAAGAAATTAAAGCCTCAAATCCCGAATCTGCCGCAGAAATTGCAGATGATATTGCAGCAATTGAAGAAAAAATCGAAGATGCCGAAAATGGCAATTCGTTTAACGATTATTCCCGAATTATTGACTTTATTATAAAAATAATAAGTTTGCTTTTTGACCTTATCTTTTGATTGATTGCGGAGTTTGTTGAATGGATATAAAATAAGGTTTAATTTATTGAAGGCTTCTTCACATACAACTAAAGGGGGATGCAATGAACGGTATTACTATAATGATAATCTCTCTTGCCGTTTTGCTTCTTGCGTATATCTTATACGGTAGGTGGATTGCAAAAAAATGGGGTGTAGACCCTAAAAGGAAGACTCCCGCTTACGAGCAACGTGACGGAGTTGATTACGAGCCTGCACCAAAGAGTGTGGTTTTCGGACACCAGTTTGCTTCAATCGCCGGTGCGGGACCTATAAACGGACCGATTCAGGCGGCAATGTTCGGTTGGGTACCCGTACTTCTTTGGGTACTTATCGGCGGTGTGTTTTTCGGTGCGGTTCAGGATTTTTCGGCTATGTATTCATCGGTAAGAAATAAGGGTAGAAGCATTGGATACATAATTGAAAAGTATATAGGTAAAACCGGCAAAAAAATGTTTCTTCTTTTCTGTTGGCTTTTCTGTATACTTGTTGTTGCGGCTTTTGCCGATATCGTTGCAGGGACTTTTATGGGATTTACCGTAACCGAAGGCGTAAAGAGTGCTAATATAACGGCAAATGGTGCTGTGGCGACCACGTCAATAATGTTTATCGTGTTTGCGGTTGTTTTGGGACTTGTTCTCAAATATACTAAATTACCTACTGCCGTTAATACACTCATTGCTATTGTGATGCTTGTTGCATCAATTATTATAGGACTTAAACTTCCTGTTTTTTTGTCCCTTGACGTCTGGCATATTTTTGTTTTTATTTATATTTTTGGCTTCGGTTGTCCCTGTGTGGATTCTTTTGCAACCGAGGGACTATCTTAACAGTTATCTTCTTGTGGCTATGATAGTTGCGGCAATTGTAGGCGTTTTTGTTGCAAATCCAAAGATTAATTTGCCTGCGTTTATCGGCTTCGAGGTGGACGGAAACTACCTTTTCCCAATCCTTTTTGTTACAATTGCTTGCGGAGCGGTTTCGGGATTTCATTCCCTTGTTTCTTCAGGCACCGCATCAAAACAGATAAAGAATGAAAAGGATATGCTCCCCGTATCTTTTGGTGCAATGTTACTTGAAAGTATGCTTGCAGTAATAGCACTTATTGCTGTTGCGTCCTTTGCAAGCGGTGAAGCGGCTGCACAGGGTTGGAATACTCCCGCTCAGGTTTTTGCAGGTGCAGTTGCAGGCTTTTTGACAACTCTCGGGTTGCCTTCAAATATAGTTTATACGCTTATAACCCTTTCAATTTCGGCTTTTGCCTTAACTTCCCTTGATTCCGTGGCGCGTGTAGGAAGGCTTTCTTTCCAGGAACTTTTTCTTGATGATTCTATAACGGATGAAAATATGGGTAAGGTCAGAAAGGTGCTTACAAACAAGTATTTTGCAACTGCTATTACGCTCATTCTTGCCTTTGGTCTTACTCTTGTTGGTTATAAAAATATCTGGGCGCTTTTCGGTGCATCAAATCAGTTGTTATCCGTGTTTGCTTTTCTTGCGTGTGCGGTTTTCCTTAAGAGAAGTAAAAAAATTCGGTGGTTTATGTATATCCCGCTTGGTGCTATGCTTGCGGTAACCTTTACCGCTTTAGGAATGACGATTTATAAAAAGGCGGCGGCTCTTATTACCGCTTCAAGCACAGATATGTTCGGCGACATACTTCAACTTGTATTTGCAACACTTATTATAATTCTCGGTATATGTGTTGTTATTGAAGGCTTTAAAAAACTTTTTATAAAAAGCGAAAAAGAACCCAACGAAAAAATTAAAACAATTTAAAAGAAGAGAGGTAAATTCTTATGAAAAAATACATCAGAATAGCATCAATTGTTCTTATGTGCATTATGGTCTTTTGTCTTGGTACCGCTTGTGGTAAACAGGATAATAACCCCGAGAATCCTCAGAAACATACGCTATATTGCGGTCTTATTGATGCTGATACCGGTGAACAAATTCTCACAGTCGAACAGGCACAAAAACTTGCAAGAACTATTATTCTTGAAAACGGTTGTGGTTATACCGAGTTCGTAACCTATGGCGGATATATGTCTGGTGACGAAGTAATAAATAATGACACCTTAGTTTATGAAATTTATTTTGCGGATTGCGAAGTTGTAGAAAAAATCACAAAGGAAATTCAGGAAGAACTTAATCTTATGCCGATTCTCACCGCAGAAGGTACAACAAATTATAGCTTTTCAGAATGATTGTCCACTGAATACAAATAAGGAGCTGACTTTTTAGTCAGCTCCTTGTGTTTTGCTTCTATAAATGAATGTAATTTATTTCTTGCAGATAACCTTCTTTTGCCACGACCATTTTCTGCATTCAGGACACTTCATATATCTGGTTCTGCCTATATGGGGTGCTAAAAACACAGATTTATACTGTGGTACATATTGGTGATGGCAGTGTTGACATTCGTACAATCCGGCAACCTGTTCGACACGTAGTAAGAATGGAATTGCCACTAACAGCGGTATCATGCCGGATAGTACTATTACTACTTGTTTCCACTCTTCCATTGGTACGAACAAGCCTATCACAATACCGACCACAAAAGGTATGCTTGCCATTGCTCCTGCAAGAGATTCCATACGGAGCAATCGTTTGTCTGATTTTTGTTTTTGCCTGACCATTTCAAGCAGGTTGTTTTCTAATTCTTTGTTGTAATTATCCATTGTAATTTTCTCCCCACTTAATAAATCATTTACGGTGATTTTGAGAATATCACACAATTCGAGCATAATGGAAGAATCGGGCATTGCTCTTCCTGTTTCCCATTTAGATATGTTTTGAGCTGTAACATATAGTTTTTTTGCCAATTCGCTTTGAGCAGTTGGTAATGTCACATCGAAATTCGTAATTGCTGAACCTTGAATCTCATAGAGATTTGAAGCCAATTGATGCTCCAAAAGAGCACGGCTCCATCCTTCTGTGGTAATCTTGTTAATGTAAAAGAATGCTTCGTTAATGGATTTGCACTTCGAAATTATTTGTATATGATGTCCCCATGGAACCTGTCCCAAAACCTCAGGTATTTCTAATTGGCCAACAACTTGTTGGCTTTTCTCTGTTAACTCCAATTGGCCAACAACTTGTTGGCTTTTTCCTGTTGCAGTCAATTGGCCACCAACTTGGTGGCTTTTTGCAAATTGTTCAAAATAAAATGTTTGGTTAACAATTTGTCTTGATCTGTTTAATAATTTTAATCTGTATAAGGTAGCATGTTCTATAAGATTATTCATCCAATTCTTCATAATCTTCCCCCCACACTTCTCTTT
>CALFMA010000551.1 GCA_937880065.1 uncultured Ruminococcus sp. | reverse complement strand
CTGCAAGGATGCCGAGGAGCATTCCTACGAAAAGATGCATCATATGGGGTTTACCTCCTCTTTTTCTATTTTTGGGTATGAGAAAAGCCATCCGTGATTTCTTACGAATGGCTATGTACAGGGTATAAGTTTATGTAAGTGTTTGTTGTACTCTATTCAGCGTATCTCTTTCATTGTAAAGTAGCTAGAATCAACATACTGTTTATGACCTGTTTCCAATTTATAAAGTAATTTTAAAAAACGCTCATCATCGAAGCTGTACTCGCATTTTTCAACAAAGTTTTCATCGAACACTTTCATGTCGTGAACATACTGTTGAAGGATTACCTCATCACAACTCATAGGTTCATCGAGCTTGGTACATATCACTCCGTTTTCATTGAGCAGACGCTTTAATTTCTCAGGGCAATAATCCGAAAGTAATGCAATTGGATATTCGGCACATAAATAGCCATAACACTTATCATAGCTGACTACCCATGTTGGAGTTAGCAAATACCAAGCATTATCTGCCCAATCATCATAATCACCACAATGAAAATCGTTATGTGCATCGATACACTTCTTGATCTCATCAAAACTATAGTGTGACTTAAGTTCAATCGCTTTAGAGAACATTTCTGTATAGTCCATATTGTCCCTCCATAAACACAATTTCTGCAGGAGTATTATATTTCATTACTTCTAACTTGAACGATTCAGGCTTAACAAACAGCTTGTTTTTTATTATACCACATCCCACCGTAATTTTCAATAGAAAAAGGTTACAGATTCAAGAAATCGAATTGAGGCTCATCGCCCCGTTTCAAAGCATTTTCCGTCATACCTCTCTTTACTTTTTTTGGAGAGATCGTCGGAATAGTATTCAGCTAAGTCGATAAGCACAAAGCATTTCAGAATGTAGTTGTAGAACACAAGGTCAATGTAGAAATGGCGTCCGTCAAAGGAGATTTTCTTCTGCCTTGCAACGAAGCTGAAACCCCTGCCGAGTTCAAGCAGAAATTTCTGCAGGTGGTCGATAATATTATAATCTGTTTCTGCAATTTCTCCTGTTTCATCAACGCAACCGGTTGTTACATTGTCAGTGTAATCTGATGTTTCACATCCGCTGACTAAGACACACCCTACAACGGCAGCTGATATAAGCATACATCCTGGTATTTTCTTCATAAATTCTGCCCCTTTACAATTTCTGTAATCTTATCTGCATATATAATGCGTTATAATAAATTATGCATTTTTTATCTTTTACGGTATTAACCAAAGGTTAGTTTTTAAGTGCAAAGTGTTGCTTTTTAATATAGGATGAATTATAATTTATTGTATAGAAATGCTTATTTCAGATAAGACGCTTGTATTTTCAGGGAGGCGGAAAATGATTATAAAGAAACCATTGTTATTTAGAGCAGGAGCTTTTTTGTTGGTGCTGTCAATGTTAACGGGATGCGCGGACGATGGAGAGTATAATCCTCATACGGATACTTCCGAGCCTGTTGTTACATCATCGGAGGATATAACAATAATTAACGATATCGACATATCGGAGGAAGTAAATATCATAAACGGTGTGCTGATCGTAGATGATGATGTGGTTGTATATGATGATGACAATGGTCTTAGCATCAAAATAGAGCCTGCTTCCGATAAAGATATTTCAACCCCCACCCAGACAGGCAATACACGGGGCGGCAGCAACTGGAAAGCGGCAGATGACGAAATCATTATTGATAATAAAAAGGTTACCGTTTTATGCAATGATAAAAACAAGGATAACGGAAAGGTAGCAGCTATAACTGAAGCCCTTACGGCTAGGAATGGATACAAAAAAGGCACCGACGATTTTAATCATAGTTATGCGGTATATTACATAGAGGCGGCAGATTGTCTGTTGTATTATCCAAAGCAGCTTAATCTTATTAAAGAGGGAGAAGACAGTTCTTTGATTTTTCGGGACAGCAGAAGCAGCGCAGAGCTGAGAGTATGGCTTGGCGAAAACAGCTACGCTTGTATGGACGATGTTGAGAGCTTTATTAAAAATACAGAACACAACAGGGTTCTCGCTTCGGGAAATGACTGGTATTCCTGCGAAACAAGCGGAACTGCCAAGACGGTATTCACCTTAACGGGTCTTGGAAACAAGTTTTCTGTAAATGCGGAGCTTACTTATGAAAACAAATACGATTTTGTGTTTGAAGAACTAAGACGACTTATAAAATGTAAGTTCGTCGATGACGGAGTATGGGTAAGCAATGCATTTGATAATTCTTATAAAAAAGTCGATGCCGTAGCAAAGGAGCCGGGTGCTTATGACCCTGTATTGAAACGCACATCCTGTTATATCGAAGAATTTGACTGTGTAGTTGCTTATCCCGATATTTTTACGAAGGAATACTTCAATTTGAAGGAGGAATACGCTGTATTTACCGACCCTGTAACAGGCGCATCTGTCACGGTAATGAAAATGCTTTCCGAAGAAAGTATAAGCGATATTCAGAGCCAACTGGAAGGAAATAAAAGCGATCTCGTAAGCGACCACTCCCTTAAAGCGGCAAACGATACCGAGGTTAAATTTGTAACAATTCGTGACGGTTATATGTGGATAGCTACGATGGAATTTGACGAACAATATTCAGGTATTTATTCAAACGCTTACGATATGCTGGAGATCTGTATTGAGGGAGATGATGTAAACAACACGGAAATGAAGGAGATATATTTTCCTGCTTTCGGTTGTTATGCTACCGTTCCCGTTCAGTTTATGGAAAACGGCACTGATGGCGATGTGCATTTATTCAAAGATAAGCTGACAGGGCTTGAAGCAAGGCTTTCTCTGACTGCTGTTACAGATGCTTCCGTATGTGATAATCTATATGAGTTGTTTGAGGTTGTAGCGGAGGACGCCGCCGTTACTCTTGGCGAGGATTATGTTAAATGGCACAACAATGACGGGTTATTTCTCGGTGCGGCAGGCAGAGAATATATGGGATTGCTGGAGCTGACTAATCCTAACGCTTATGATGTCTATAAAAATTGTTGGCAGGATTTTGGTTTGTTTTTCAGTGCAGGAAACGAGCTTATTACCGACGCAGAGGAAATACGAAAAGAAACGGCTGCGGTTATTCTTATGGAAAGCACAGCAGAAGAACAGCAGGTAGCAGAGGAATTTGCCACTGAAGACGCATTTGCTATGGCAACAGAAACCGACAGAGCTTCCGACAGCAATATAGTAGAAACGCTCGTAGAAAACAAAGCCGAGTTGTCGGAAAAAGTTGTTCATAAACCGCAGACGGAGGTTGAAAACAATTCTGATAACAATGAAAATAATGTCAACAATGAACAGAGGAAAGTTCTTTTCTATAAAACAAGGGCAGATTATCTGGATGTTACAACCACAGCTGACGAATGGCTGTATGCATATCCTGAAACCTTTAAATATCAATGGGATATAAGACTTGCAAGATATTATACAATTCTGTATTCTGTAAATGTTCTTATGTATAACGGCTACGATATTGCGGATAAAGTAGATGAATGTGGCGGAATTTTTGATATAGCCGACAAAACAGACGAATATCTGAACATACTAATTTATGAACAGGATACAATCAAATGTCAGCTGGGAGATAAAGTTATTTCTGTTTTTGAGGTGCTTTGTGCTATTCTCGAAATAGATACCCCTATATATGTTATAGAGGGATTTGAAACGCAGGGTTCGCAGGAATCAAATGGCTCACAGGCTGATACTTCAGGCGGAGATAACAATTTTGATAATGAAATATCAACGCCAAAGGAACTGTACCATTCTCTGCCCTTCGAAGATGTTGACGGGCTTATTGAAGAAAGCTCGTATTACGGCGAGCTTACCGTTTTGAAATATGAACCTGCCGAAGCTACTGTCAACGGCATATATCTTGCAATGGAGGAATTGATAGAGCTGGGATTTGAGTACACAGAAACAGAGGATACCCAATGGTATGAAATGTATCTTATGGAAGGTTATATTCCCGACACACAGACAGAGATGCTTATATTTATCTATATTGATGAATATAACATCAATATACTGTATCTTATATCCGAGGTGTATTTTTTCGGTGCACCCGGCTCGCTGGCTTATGACTCTTCTCTTGATTATTATGATCTGGACTTTCTTTCTGAAATAGGTATGGCGATAGAGGCAAATCTCAACAGTATTATCGAATACGAAAAAAGCAACGATATTAAGGATATGTGCTATATGTATTCCTATGGGTTTATGGATCCTACGAAATATGACTATGATAGTTTTGTTCAAGGGTCTTTTACAGAGGACGATCCGTTTTCGGGCAGGGATGGAAGTATAATATATTCAGGGTATTATGATAATAATGAGTTTGTTATTATCAATACTTATTTCTGGCTTGAAGTTGAAGGCTTTACTCTCGTATTTGATCGGAACGGAGTAGCACAGATTATTTAACCGGTTTATTTTGAAAAACACAAGTAAAAACCGAGGTTTTCGCAAAAGATAACCTCGGTTTTCTGCTGAAATATAATTAGCTCCGTTTAGTTATAATCATACCTATACTCATAGCTTTGCACATTATAAACTGATATGCCTATTACTATTTTGTTTAGATATTGAGTAACCTCGACGGGATATGTTTTAACTTCCTTGCCGTCAGAATCAATAAAGCTGATAGTTTTTGTCGAAGCTTTAATTATGACAATATTATTGGTATTTTCGTAAATATATTAACCAACTGCTTCAAGCGAAATCCGATAATAATAATCATCAAGATTATAGCTTTCTTTAAAATAATCCAATGTATAATCTGAATCTATGCTCTTTTCCCAACAGGCTTCAACGCCCTCAAGACAAGTGAACGCTTCCCTTATGCAGGCACACAGGTATGCGGATTTCAGCTGCATATTCACACTTCTGAAATAGTCGGGCAGCGGAGTTGTTTCGGAGAAGAATATATTTTCAAATATTCTTGCCTTATCCTCTTTTGCATAAGAGGTTGCATAGCCGTCAACAAAATATACGCTGTCAAGAGGCATGTCACCGCCGTCGTAATATGTTGTTCCAATATATTCGGTTACATCATAACCGGTAGTAAGGCCGTTTTCATCGGTGTAAGTTCCCGTATATCTGAAATCTTCGGGATTAAGCATTTCCCAGCGTTCAAACATTTCCAGACTATAATCCGAGAAGCCTTTCGTATATATTGCGTCTTCAATACAGTGCATAAACTCATGAGCCAGAGTAATATCAATATCATTCTGAGTTATATCAATAACAATAACACGGTTTATTTCGTTTTCAAGAAAAGTAAATGCCGCTGCATCAGAAATTGACTCGCTGTCAGAATTATCGGGTATAATTTTGCCTGTCAGATAAATACTTATAGTTGCATCTTCTCCGTATATTTCTTTCATTTCATCAAGAAAACCAACAGGAAGAGCCGTACACACGTATTCAATATCCAGCAGTGCATTATAAATATTCTGCTCACCTGTTTCGTCTTTAACGGCATAGCCGCCGAAATACCGCACAGCGTCTTCGCCCGAAACAATCTCAATTCCATGGCCTGTTTCTATGGAGCGTTCCAGTTCCTCAGCTGATACTTCGTAATTTGTACCTGTCAGTATTGCAAGCTCCGCTTCTTCTGTTTCAACAAGCTTCGGCTCCCACACGAATATACCCGTGTGTTCATCGAGGGTTGCCATAAGCACAACATAATTTCCGACCTCTGATATATAGTAGATATATCCCGCTGATTCAATTGCCGGTGCAAATTCTGCCGTACAGGCACCTGTTTCAAGAGAGTAACGTTTCATTGTGGGCTTATCCGTGTCGCAGGAAACAAAATACATATTATACGTACTGTCATAGCATCTTATTGAGCTGTAATCCATAGGGAATGCAAAGCTTTTTTCCATATTCGGATGACTTTGACTATATATATTTACCTTACAGCTTTCATAGTCCACTCCTATAATCCTGTTGCCGATTACATAGGAGGAATACGGTGAGCAATCGGGTTTTATCCGTGTTTTTGTTCCGTTTTTTATATCCCACAGGCAAATACGTTCACCGTCTCCGTTATATTCAGTCACAATAAGCATATCGTCTGACAATGAGCCTGCAATTCCCCCGAAGATATAATCATCTTCAGCAGGAAATATCCTTTCATCTATTGCCAGCTTGCCATAATCGTCAATTCTTATAAGATTTATGCTATTGCCGCTGCTATGCACCTCCGACAATTCAGAATTAATGCCGTTAATGATATAATATTCTTCAAACCTACTAGTTGTTATTCCGACACCTTAGAGTTAGCTGACAGACATTATGTTTTTTGTAAGGAGATTGATGAATATTTTATTACTGGGGATGAGTTCGATTTAAGGTGTAATGAGTTTGATGTGCCTTGGGCGAAAATGTTTCGAGCTGATTTTATCAGAGAGAATAAAATTGATTTTGAAGAGGTTCCAGCTAGCAATGATGTTATGTTTTCTCTTAAAACAGGTCTTAATGCAAAAAGGATAACAGCTTCTGAAGATGTGGTCTATTGTGTTACAGTAACAAAAGGAAGTATTACAAATGTCATTAGTTTGCGAAACTTGGAATCAATCTTTAATGTTAAAATTAGAAAGAATGCGCTGCTTGTTAAGAATGGTCATAAGCGACTCTGTTCTGTAGCAAATACTATCCGTAAAAGCGCAAAATATGGGTTGGGTATATTCTTTAGATTCTTATGGACAGCATTGATAACAGGAAACCTATTTGTTGGATATAGACGCTGGTTTAAAACTATATTATCATATAAGAAGAGAAATAAAGAGTATCTGATACATAACTAAGGTTAACTATATGGATAAGAAAAAGACTACAATTGTATTTGTTTTAGCATCTATTGATGGAGTTCGCCTTACTGTTACTGTGCTGATAAGTCGATTCAGTCGTG
>CALFMA010000550.1 GCA_937880065.1 uncultured Ruminococcus sp. | reverse complement strand
ATCCGCAAAACGCTTGAAGCTCTCAAGATTGAAGGGTCTGTACATAAAGATTCCGCCGATACCGATACCGTCATCGGCGCCGGAGCGGTGCGCATTTTCCGGGTGAAGACGCGCGAAGACGGAAAAGTGCGCGTGCTTCCGGTAGGTGCGGTAACCCTCGGTCAGAGCGGTACCGAGCTTTCCGATACGCAGGTTGAAGCCCTGCTCTATTCAAGCGAGGGATGGTTTTCGGCGATTTATCTGAATTTCCGTGCCTTTTCCGAGCAAGGCACCCTGCCGAATCGCAATTCCGATATTTATACAATGTTTACATCGGCAATGATTGACCCTTTACCCGAAAAGCAAAGAGAATTTCTTGCGGTTATGGGGCTTGCCGATGAATTCACCGCCGATATGGCATATTTTATCACGGGAATACCCGACACAAAATATGTGCTGACATCCCTTACAGAGCAAAACGCATTTGTAAAGCTGCTGTCGAACGGCGTAACCTTCCGTTTTCACCACATGATGAAGGAGTGCGCGGAGCGTGCGTTTTTTACACTTCCGCAGGAAAAACAGTGTTTCTACCGAAACCGTTTCGGGCTGTGGTATGAAAACAACGGACAGTATCTTTACGCTATGAAATCCTATGGAATAAACGGGAATTATGACGCATTGCTTCGTGTAATCAGAACAGACGCAGGCATACTTCTTTCGCATATCAATTCCGCAGATGTAATACGGATGCTGGAAAAATGCCCTGTTGAGACATTAAGAAAACACCCCCTTGCCATACTCGTTCTTATGCGCAGTATGTTCAACTGGCGGCTTATCCCCAAAATGATGGAAATGAAAGAGCAGCTTATGGTGTCTATCGCTGAACAGCCTGAAATGTCTGACGAAGAACGGGGAAACCTTCTTGGCGAATGCGACCTTATCACAAGCTTTCTTATGTTCAATGATATAAGCGCAATGAGCAGGCTTCACCGCAGTGCAAGTTCACAGATGACCCGTCCTGCCGTCAGCATACATAAAAGCGGCGGATGGAGCTTCGGTTCTCCCTCCATACTTATGCAGTATTATCGTGAGCCCGGAGCATTGAAAAGCGAACTTCGGGAAATGTATGAATGTATGCCTCATTACTACAAAATTACCGACGGTCACGGTCAGGGTGCAGAAAAAATAATGCACGCAGAGGCGGAATTTCAGCAGGGACATTTCAACGACGCACATATAGAGCTTGAAAGTGCTTATGCACGTATAAAGGATAACTGGCAGGAAAATATGGCGCTTTGCTGTGATTTTCTGTCCATGCGTCTTTCTCTTTGCCTTGATACAGAAGGACCTTATGCCTTTGAACAGCGTTATCGTGAGCTGCTTGCTCATCACAATTCATCATGGATAAATCTTTATAACGCCTGCTGTGCATATTATTTTGCATTAACGCACGAGGAAGACAGAATCCCTGAAATCTTCCGTTATCATAAGCTTTCCGAAATAAATCTTCTTGCACCGGGTAAACCCATTATTGACATGATTGAAAATCAGGTTTATCTTATGCAGGGTGCCTATGCAAAGGTTATCGGGCGCAGCGAGGGACTTTTCGGCGTATGCAGTAATATGCACTATAAATTAGTGGATATTCACATCAGCATACAGACAGCGTCGGCATATAAAATGCTTGGCAAGCACGAGAAGGCAAAATGTTTGCTTTTAAAAACAATGGACGCTGCCGTTCCTGATGGCTTTATTATGCCTTTTGTGGAGAATTATTACTATATTGATGAGCTGCTCTGTGAATGTATGGATTATAACAAGAAATTTACCTCACGTATTGCAGAATTCGGTAACAGATACGAGAAACGTCGTGTCGGGATGCGTTGCAAGCATATACGACAGAAATCATTGGAGAGATTGACAGAGCGTGAGTATGAAATTGTAGGTCTTATGGCACAGCGTCTTAGCAACCGTGAAATTGCCGAAAGGCTTTTCCTGTCTGAAGGAAGCGTCAAACAGTATATAAACCAGATATATTCAAAGCTTTATATAGGCGGAGATACAAGAACCAAGCGTAGCAAGCTGTTGAATATGATAAACGGTAATATTTAACCATTGGTTAATATTTTTTACAATAAAACCGCTGTATAATTAATATATGACGGTCTTTTGTGCTATAAAAACAAAAAAGGAATGAAATTATGAAAATAAACAATAAGCTTATGTTTGCGATTGCTGTAATTGTTGTCTGCTCTGCTTTAAGCGGATGCGGTACAAACTCAGATGCCGTAAAAAGCAACGCAAACGAAAAAGATCCCGTATTTTCAAATAACAACAGCGAAGAGGATATAGTCGGAGCTGACTGGCGCACTACGGGAATTATTATTGATTACGGAACAATTACAAGAGGCGGCGAAAATACAGAAGTTGCTATAACGATGAAGCGCGGGAAATCATCTTTTTATTATGACAGTCCGAATCAACAGCTCTTTGAAAGCGTGTTATTTCCCAAAGAGGTGGAAGATTCATGGGGGGCTTTCAGCAGTATTTCATTTGAAGATATAAATGGCGACGGCGAATCTGATGCAACAATTGATTTTTCTCACGAGGATAACAGCAAAACACATTTTGTATGGCTGTGGGAACAGGAGAACGGCTATATGTATCAGGAAAATCAATCATATTTTCACAAACAGATAATGGGAGAGTAAATAAAGTGAGCAATTCAAAAACAAAAGTCATAGCCTTGTTTTCGGCAGTAATACTGATGTTATCGGGCTGTAATAATGCTGATGAAAATATTGCCGCTAAAACATCTGCTCTGTTGGAACAGACTACTGCTTTAACAGAAAATACAGAGGCTGTTATGGATACAAAAGTGCAATTATCCGACTTTGCAACGCAAATCTGTAATGATTGCTATTTCCTTGAGGATACGGCACTTTCTATACAAAATCTTATTGCCCTCAGTGACAGTAAGTTCGTGTTTTTATATTCAGAAAATGACTTTGAAGGAACAGGTGCGTCATATATTTCTGTTATAGACCTTGAAAAGGGAAACAGCAAAGAAATATGTATAGACGAAAACGGTTATTCAACAATAGCCGTAATCAGCGGACATATCGCTGTAATGTGTGCTAATGATGGCAAACTTACAGTTTATAACGATGAGCTTGAAAAAACTGACGAACATTCTCTTCCCTTAATCATTGAAGAATATTATACCATTACCGGCATTAATTCTGAATTGTCGGAGGTGCATAGCAGCGGCAATAGCATA
>CALFMA010000549.1 GCA_937880065.1 uncultured Ruminococcus sp. | reverse complement strand
TTCTACGAAACAGCAAAGACAATTGCTTTCAATGCACCACAGGTGAAATACTACTCCAACGTAACAGGCGGAGAATTGACAGATTTCAGCGATATGCCGTCACTTCTTGCAAAGCATATCGTTTCCCCTGTACGCTTTACAGCTGAACTTTCCGCTATGGAGGCGGCAGGTGCTGATACTTTTGTGGAATTTGGTCCCGGAAAAACTCTCACAGGACTTGTGAAAAAGACTTTAAAGGGCATTACTGCTCTTAATATAGAAAATCTTGCAGGAATTGAAGGTGCTGAAATTTATGGATAAATATGGACTTATCGGCTATCCTCTGGGACATTCAATGTCGCCGCTTATTCACAATAAGCTTTTTGCTTTAAGCGGAATTGAAGATTTCAGCTATGAACTGATTGAAATTGCTCCCGAAAAGCTTGCGGAAAGCGGAGATATGCTCCGTGAATTAAGGGGATTTAACATTACAATTCCCCATAAAACAGCCATTATTTCCATGGCTGACAGACTGGGCGAAAGTGCGGAAAGATATAATTCCGTCAACTGCATTTCCAACGATAACGGCGTTATGACAGGCTACAATACCGATTGTGACGGTTTTCTCCGTTCAGCGGAACTTCTCCCTCTCGGCGGAAAAGTTCTCCTTGTAGGCTGCGGCGGAGTTGGCAGAATGATTGCAATTGAAGCGGCTCTCCACGGTGCAGAGCTTACAATCGCCGTTCTTCCCGACGCTGTAAAAACTGCACAGCTTGTTATGGCAGAGATACTTTCAAAATGCGGAAATGCGGCTGTGAAAATCTGCCTTGTAAACGAAATCGAGGGCAAATTTGACTTGCTTGTAAACGCAACTCCCGTGGGTATGTACCCAAAAGTTGACGCTTGCCCTGTTTCCGATGAAGTAATCGAAAATTGCCTTAGCTTTTTTGATGTTATCTATAACCCCATTGAAACTCTCCTTATGAAAAAAGCGAGAGCATTGGGAAGAACAGCGGTTGGCGGTGCGGCTATGCTTGTTTATCAGGCTGTAAAGGCTCACGAAATCTGGTACGGCGGAGAATTTTCCACCGAGGATATATCCGCTGTTATAAAAGATGTTGAAGATGAAGTTGAAAAGATGAATCGGGGTAATTGATATGACTGTATTTTTATGCGGATTTATGGGGTGCGGCAAAACAACTGTAGGAAAGCTTGCCGCTAAAAAGCTGGGCTGCGGCTTTTACGACTCCGATGAGGTTATTGTGGAAAGAGAGGGTATGAGTATACCCGAAATTTTCGCACAAAAGGGCGAGGCATACTTCCGACAGGTTGAGGCTGAAGTTATAAAATCCCTCTGCGATAAAAAGGCTGTTGTAGCCTGCGGCGGCGGTGCAATGCTCAATCCCGAATCTGCGGCGGCTGCTGCAAAGGCTGGGGCGGTAATTTTCCTTGACCTTGACTTTGAAACCTGTTATGCAAGAATAAGCGGAGATGAAAACCGCCCCATTGTTATGAGTTCCACAAAAGAGGAACTTGAAGAAAGATTTAATTCCCGTCAGCAGGTGTATATGAAACATTCCACAATGCAGATTGACGGCAGCGGCAACCCGATGACAACAGCTGACCTTATTGCTGATGCTGTGAAGATGCTGAAGTGAGCGAAGGGAGATTTTTATGCTTATATATAATGCTGAAATAGTTACCATGGACGAAAGGGGAACTATAAAAAATGGCTGGCTTGAAACCGACGGCGGAAATATCGGAGCTGTAGGCGAGGGCGAGCCTGAAAGTATCCCCGATGACAGTATTGACGCACAGGGCGGACTTGTTCTCCCGGGATTTATTGACGCTCACACTCACCTCGGAATAATTGAGGACGGAGTTGACTTTGAGGGTGACGACTGCAACGAATCCTCCGATGCCTTCACTCCGCAGATGAGAGCAATTGACGGTATAAATCCCTTTGACCGCTGTTTTGAGGAAGCACGAATGAGAGGTATTACAACTGTTGCATCATGCCCCGGAAGTGCCAATGCCTGCGGCGGTGAAATCGGTGTAATCAAGACAGTAGGCAGACGTATTGACGATATGCTCATTAAAACCTGCGGTATGAAATTTGCTCTGGGTGAAAATCCAAAGAGAGTTTACAACGACAAGGGTGAAGCTCCCGTAACCCGTATGGCTACGGCGGCTATTATCCGTGAGGGCTTGTATAAATCCCGCAGATATGCCCATGATATGGACATTTACTACTCCGATAACGAGAACTATGAACCTCCCGAATACGATATAAAGTGCGAGGCTCTTATGCCTCTCCTTGACCGCAAGCAGAAAGCCTTTTTCCATTGCCACCGTGCCGATGACATCTGCACAGCAATACGTATTGCCAAGGAATTCGGCTTGGAGCTTGTAATTATCCACGGCACAGAGGGTTATAAAATTGCGGATATTTTAGGGGATGAAGAAGTTCCCGTAATCTGCGGCCCTATGATTTGCGACAGATGCAAGCCCGAAATGAAAGGTCTTGAACTGAAAAATGCCGCTGTACTTGCGGAAAATAACGTAAAAATTGCAATTTGCACCGACCACACGGTAATCCCCGTGCAGTATCTCCCCATTTCAGCACAGGCGGCTGTAAAGGGCGGTCTGGATATGGAAAAGGCTCTCCGCAGTCTGACAATTGATGCCGCTGAAATTCTCGGCGTTGATGATGTGGTGGGAAGTCTTACCGCAGGAAAGGACGCTGACATTCAGCTTTACCGCAAGGGCGAATCGCCTTTCGACCTTATGTCAGAGCCTGTTCTCGTTATGATTGACGGCGAAATTATTAAGAAAGAGGAATTATAATGAAACTTCTTTCAGCTATATTAAGCGGAATTTTAGCTGTATCGGCTGCGGCGGCAGATACCGAAACCGATACACGCAAGGAAATTTCCACAATTGTAAATTCGGCGGAATATGTAATTCTCGTAAATTCAGACGGCAAAACGGCTGAACTGAAAAGCGTATACCTGCCCTACAGCTATGCGGAGGCTGATGTACCTGCGGAAATCAAGGGGTACAAAATAACCGCAATCGGCGAAAAGGCTTATGCAGGTAACCTTACTGTTGAAACCATAAATATAGGCGAAAATATAAAGTCAATCGGTGCAAAGGCTTTTATGAGCTGTTATGAACTGAAAGAGGTTGTGCTGAATGAGAAAATCACGGCTATTCCCGATGACTGCTTTTTCTCTTGTCCGAAGCTTGAAACGGTAGTTCTGCCGAGTACGGTGAAAACTATAGGCGAGGACGCATTTTACGGCTGTATAGCCTATGATGCGGTTATCCCCTCAACTGTCACGAAAATAGGCGAAAATGCAATAGGTATGACAGCTGAAACTCACGGTGAGGGAAATGCCGTTATCCCCGATTTTATCATAAGAGGTACAACGGGAACTGCCGCTGAAAAATACGCAAAGGCTAACGGCATTGAGTTCATTGACGTGAAAAAAATAAATCTCGGCGATATAAACGGAGATGAAGCTGTAAATTCCACGGACGCATCGGCTGTCCTTGCGGAATATGCCCTCAGTTCTATCGGCTCAGATGCCACATTTACCAAAAAACAGCGTATTTTCGCCGATGTGAACCTTGACGGAACTGTGAATTCCTCCGATGCTTCCTTAATTCTCGAATGGTATGCAAAGGAATCCACAGGCGGTTGATATTGAAATCATTTTTTCACCGCCATACCCTATTAATCTTATATAAAATTAGTATGATAAAATTCGACAAATAAGTGTGTTGATTACACAAGATTTTTCTAATAAAGTTTTTCTTGTTTCTCTTGACAGAACGAGAAAAAAATGTTATTATTAATGTTAATAAACTCGGTTTGATTTAGGGAACCTCTAAAAACCTCCCTCACGGTTGAATTTCTATGACAAACATCATTTACTGTGTTGACAAACCTTGCAATACACAAAGTATTACTGCGGTTTGTCGCCTTGTAACTAATATTTGTCATATACGAAATTCAGCTCGTGTTCCGGTTTTTAGAGAACCCCTTCAGAATTCTATTTTCTGAAAAAAATGTAAAAGGAGGATTTATTATGCTGACTGATATTAACAGCAAATTTCAGAAAGAGGGGCTTACATTTGACGATGTATTGCTGATTCCGGGTGAATCGGACGTTACCCCGAATATGATTGACCTTGGTACAAGACTTGCAGGAAACATCAGACTTAATACTCCCATTATGACTGCTGCAATGGATACAGTTACCGATTCACGTATGGCTATTGCTATTGCTCGTGAGGGCGGTATCGGTATTATCCACAAGAATATGTCAATTGAACAGCAGGCTGAGGAGGTTGACAAGGTAAAGCGTTCAGAAAATGGCGTTATCGTAAATCCTTTCTCTCTTACAGAGGACAGACTCGTTTCTGATGCTGATGAGCTTATGGGCAAGTACAAGATTTCAGGTGTGCCGATTGTTGATGATAAGAATAAGCTTGTTGGTATTATCACTAACAGAGATATGAGATTCCTCACAGATTTCTCAGCTAAGATTTCCGAAGTTATGACTAAGGACAACCTTATTACTGCTCCCGTTGGCACAACTATGGAGCAGGCACAGGAAATCCTCCGCAAGCACAAGATTGAAAAGCTCCCTATCGTTGACGAAAACGGAATTTTAAAGGGACTTATCACTATAAAGGATATTGAAAAATCCGTACAGTACCCCAATTCTGCAAGAGATAGCAGAGGAAGACTTCTCTGCGGTGCAGGTATCGGTGTAACTGCTAACGTACTCGAAAGAGCAAAGGCTCTTATCGAGAATTGTGCACACCCCGACTACCGCAATCTCCTTTGGGACTATCTGAAGATAAGCAAAAAGGCACACATCAGCCACAATGTAGCTGCATCACTTGCACTGCACACCACATTCGAGCGTGAGGGAGACATGCGCCTTACCG
>CALFMA010000548.1 GCA_937880065.1 uncultured Ruminococcus sp. | reverse complement strand
GCAGTAAAATCTGGCAGGAGGAGCGTAAACGTGCCATTGACGGCGTTGACCGCTCCGCAACTTTCCACGGTATCGGTTATGATATTGACGATGCCGCAGTTGCCCTTTCTCTGGATAATGCCCATAAAGCCGGCATAAAATCACGACTTAAAATTGAGCAGGCTTATATTTCAAAATTTGTTCAGCCTGAGGATTCAATCGTAATCTGCAATCCTCCCTACGGAGAAAGACTCCTTGAACTTCGTGAGGCTGAGGATATTTACAGAAAAATGGGCAGGGTTTTAGGCAAAGGCGGCAGTCGTCAGAGCTACATAATCTCTCCCCACGAGCAGTTTGAGCAGTTCTTCGGTGAGGAAGCTAAAAAACGCCGCAAACTGTATAACGGCATGATTAAGTGCCAGCTTTATATGTATTTCTAATGGACTATATGCTGAAAAAGCGGATAATATCGCTGATTTTCCCTACACGCTGTCCTGTTTGCAGCGAGGTTATTTTCCCCCATGAGGATTTCTGCGGGAAGTGCCGTGAAGAAATAACTCACTATACTTCTAAAAACAGCATAAGCGGAGCAGACAGCTTTACTGCGGCTTTTGAGTATAACGGGAAGATTTCCCCTGCAATTATTCTGCTGAAACAGGGCGTTAAGGGTAATGCGGTATACGCTCTCGGAAAAGCCTTGGCGAAATCTCTTGAAAATAACGGTATATCGCAGAAAATTGATATTATTATTCCCGTTCCACTTTACAAATCCGACAAAAGGCAGCGTGGATTTAATCAGGCTGAACTCATTGCAAAGGAAGTGGGACGGCAACTGAAAATTGACGTTTCAGCAGATACCGTTGAGAAAATAAGAAAAACAAAAGCACAGAAAACTCTCACTCAAAAAGAGCGAAAAGTCAATCTGAAAGACGCTTTTGAAGTGAAATTCCCCGAAAAAATAAAGGGGAAACGGGTACTTCTCATTGATGACGTATGCACCACAGGAAGCACTCTGAGCAATATTTCGAGGATTTTACGCAATAGCGGTGCTGCGGAAATTCATTGTGCCGTATGCTGTAAAACTCCCAGCATTAAGAAAGAAGTTGATGTAAATGATTAATCACGCTGAACTTGCCTGCAAACTTTTTGCTGAGGGCAGAAACTGTTCACAGGCTGTATTTGCCGCTTTTTCCGATTTAACAGGCATTAACGAGGAACTCGCCCTCCGCCTTTCATCTTCATTCGGCGGCGGTATGGGACGTATGAGAGAGGTATGCGGTGCTGTTTCGGGTATGTTTATGGTTGCAGGAGTGCTGTATGGCTACAGTTCCGCTGATGACGACAGCGAAAAAGCAGAGCATTACCGCCGTATTCAGCAGCTTGCAGAGGAATTCAAGGCTGTATATCACACCATAAACTGCGGTGAACTGCTTAAAGATTTAAGCGTAAATAAAAGTCCCATTCCCGAAAAGAGAACTGCGGAATACTACAAGGCTCGCCCATGTATCAGATTTGTGGAAACTGCGGCTGAAATCCTTGACAGATATATTGCGGAAAATCCCATAAACTAAAGTCACATCTAAACAAAAAGGACGCTTTTCAGCGTCCTTTTATTTATTCGTCGTCTTTCTTATTCTTCGATGCAGCTATTGAGCTTACAACAGCTATGATAACAGCCAGTCCTCCGATAAGTACAAGGGGAATTACAGGAAACTGATCTCCCGTAGCAGGTGAAACCGCAGCAGTTGAAAGAATTGATAACATATCCATATTTTTTGTCCTCCCATGAAGTATAGTCACAGGAAAAATCCTGTAAAGTTATTATACCACATTTCAGATTATTTGTCAATCAAAAACGGAAATCACGCTCGCCGTTTCTGATTTTATCAAGATATTCAAGGGCTCTTTCACGCTTTTTATCATCGGGAACTTTCACGATTTCACGGTCAATAAGTGCCTCGCCGATTTTTCTTGTTTCAGGGCTTGCGTAGTCCTGTAAATATTCCTGCAATGTCAGCAATGCGTTGGGGTGACAGCAGTTCTGAATCTGTCCCACCTTGCAGAGTGCCATAAATCTGTCGCCTGTTCTGCCTTCACGGTAGCAGGCTGTGCAGAATGACGGAATATAGCCGCCCTCCATAAGCCACTTAACAACTTCATCAAGTGAACGCTGGTCGGATACGTCAAACTGCTCTGTATCGTGTGGTCTTTCGTCAACTGCATATCCGCCTACGGAAGTTCTTGAACCGCCTGAAATCTGTGAAATACCAAGCTTCAGAACTTTTTTACGGCAAGCTTCACTTTCTCTTGTGGAGATAATCATACCTGTGTAAGGTACGGAAATTCTGATACAAGCGATAATTTTTGCAAATATATCGTCATCAATACCATTGTCAAACTGTGTGGGGTCAATATCTGACGCTCTTTTCAGACGGGGTACGCTGATTGTATGAGGGCCTACACCGTGAACAGCTTCAAGATGCTCTGCGTGCATAAGAAGTCCTGCAAACTCGTACTTGTACTTGTCAAGTCCGAAAAGTACGCCAAGGCCTACATCGTCAATGCCGCCCTCCATTGCTCTGTCCATAGCCTCTGTGTGGTATGCGTAGTTGTGCTTTGGACCTGCGGGATGAAGTTCCTCATAGCTTTCCTTGTGGTATGTTTCCTGGAAAAGGATATATGTGCCGATTTCAGCTTCTTTAAGCTTGCGGTAGTTTTCAACAGTTGTTGCGGCAATATTTACATTAACTCTTCTGATAGCACCGTTCTTGTGCTTGATTTTGTAGATAGTATCAATACATTCGAGGATATATTCAATAGGGTTGTTTACAGGGTCTTCACCCGCTTCAATAGCAAGTCGCTTATGACCCATATCCTGCAAAGCGATAACTTCCTTTTCAACCTCAGCCTGAGTGAGCTTCTTTCTTGGTATAGTCTTGTTCTTCATATGGTAAGGGCAGTATACACAGCCATTTACGCAGTAGTTTGAAAGATAAAGAGGTGCGAAGATAACAATTCTGTTGCCATAGAATGCCCGCTTGATTTCTTCTGCAAGAGCATACATCTGCTGAACTTTTTCAGGTATCTCACAAGCAAGTAAAACTGAAGCCTCTCTGTGAGTAAGACCTGAGCAGAATGTGCCTTCAGCAGTTTTTCTTGGTCTTGCCTTTTCTAAAATCGCATCGATAAGCTCAACATTGTTCTTGTTTTCATCTGCATACTTTAAAGTATCGAGAATTTCTTCGTGGCTGATAAATTCTTCAGCCT
>CALFMA010000547.1 GCA_937880065.1 uncultured Ruminococcus sp. | reverse complement strand
TCCAGTGGCGAACCATCTATCTGTGCTATTGTTAAATCCACTGCAACACCATAGTTATGTCGTCCGCCCTTAGTACCATCGGCGACAAATCCTTCGAACTGCGTGCCCTCTACAACCTTACGCATATGTCGCTGAACACTTATAGGACGTGCTGCATCGTAAATTAAAAGTGTATAGTTGGGGTTTCTACGTTTAAGAATCTGTTGTGCCTTGACTACCCTATCGGCAAACGATGGCTCAAATCCAAAAGGGAGAGCATGAGGTTCTATATATGTTCCTAATTCCGTTGAGATTTCGGGAAGAGTAAAGTCATTCTCAAGACTCGGCATATCCTCCAAAAGATAATTTGATGTCAGATTATCTGATACTGATAATTCGTCAACAAATGCAGAGAATTCATAGTCACTCTGCAACATCTGTTCTACATATTTTGCATCGTGTTGGGCAAGGTTGCCTTCAAGATATGCGCCTAACATCTCTTCAGAAATTGGAAGTGGTTTTATATGTTTAATCATATTAAGCCCTCCTTTCTTAGAATTTTGGCAAATTGTTCCTTTGCCAACTTATGTTTGTTGTAATAATTATCCATTGACATTCCTAATAATTCTGCTGTTTCTTCTATTGATAATAGTTCCATAGTATTTTATTCTCCTTTATAATTTTTTTAAGATTTTGCCGACTTATGCGGCATTTGATTGATGACGAGAATTAAGCAGCTTCTTCGCTGTTCTTCTTGTCGACGAGTGCCTGAAGTGTTGCGGCGAGATTCTGCATAGGAGCCTGGAGTGAACCGAGGAGCTGTGCGAGAAGAACTTCCTTTGAAGGAATCTTTGAAAGAGCTACAACGCCCTTAGCGTCATAGAGTTCACCATCAACAAAACCTGCTTTAAGAATAAACTTTTCACCGTTGTATTTTTCGGAATATTTACCGAGAATACGAGCGGCAGCTGTCTGGTCGCCGTCTGTATAAGCGATAGCTGTTGTTCCTGAAAGAACGTCACAAAGTCCTTCGAGACCTGCTTCCTTGAATGCGAATTCAAGAATCTTGTTCTTTTCAACAACGTAAGTTACGCCTGCTTCACGGAGTTCCTTTCTGAGAAGAGTGTCATCAGCAACACTGATACCCTTATAGTCAACGAGTACGCCTGCTGTTGAATTCTTGAGAACTTCTGCGAGAGCAGCAACCTTTGCCTTCTTTGATTCAAGAATCTTTGCGCTTGCCATAATTTCACCTCCGATTGAAATTATAAATCAATCGTTCCAAATAAAAACTCTCTCTGACTATATTTAAAGACAGAGAGAGCGAAATGTTTTTAAGTCATTTCTCCTCGGCGGGATTTACAGGTGTTTAAAACACCAACCTGCTGTCTTTGGAAAACGATAGCTTAATCATTATATTATATATGGTTTACCTTGTCAAGAGTTTTTTCTGAAAATATGTCAGATTAGATAACTCTTACTCTGATAACGCCTTCGATTTCAGAGATTTTAGCTACAATAGCGTCATCTGCGTTAGCAACATCGAGCATTGTGTATGCATAGTCGCCTCTTGACTTATTGAGCATATTGTCGATGTTTACTCCTGCGCCACCGAAGAGTGTTGTGATTGAAGAAATGATAGCGGGAACATTCTTATGCATAACGCATACTTTCTTTCCTGCTGCGTTCATTTCAGCGTTGGGGAAGTTAACTGAGTTGATGATGTTTCCGCTTTCGAGATAAGCAACGAGTTCATCAGCAGCCATAACAGCACAGTTATCTTCTGATTCTTCTGTTGAAGCACCAAGGTGAGGAATTGCTATAACGCCTTCCATATTAGCTGTCTTGGGGTTGGGGAAGTCTGTTACATACTTTCTTACCTTACCGGAAGCAATAGCTTCCTTCATATCGTCATCGTTGATGAGAGCATCACGAGCGTAGTTTAAAATGATAACGCCGTCTTTCATAAGAGCGAAAGCTTCTTTATTGATCATACCCTTTGTGTTGTCGTTGCAGGGAACGTGTACTGAAATGAAATCAGCTGCAGCATAGATATCTGCTGTTGATGTTACATACTTAACAGCACGGCTGATTGAAAGAGCACCGTTTACTGAAAGGAAGGGGTCATAACCGATAACATTCATACCGAGTGAAACAGCAGCGTTGGCAACAAGTGCACCGATAGCGCCGAGGCCTATGATACCGATTGTCTTGCCTTTAAGTTCTGTTCCTGCAAACTTTGACTTTTCCTTTTCAACGCTCTTGGCGATGTCAGCATCGTCCTTAGCGGACTTAACCCATGAGATACCGCCGACAACATCTCTTGAAGCGAGAAGCATACCGCAGAGAACAAGTTCCTTAACTGCGTTAGCGTTAGCACCGGGAGTATTGAATACACAGATACCCTGTTCTGCGCACTTATCGAGAGGAATGTTGTTTACACCTGCACCTGCTCTTGCGATAGCAAGGAGGTTTGAGCCGAATTCCATATCGTGCATTGAAGCACTTCTTACCATGATTGCATCGGGATTGTCGTGATTGTCAGCAACTGCATAATTACCGCCGAATCTGTCTGTTCCTACTGCAGCAATCTTATTGAGTGTCATAATATTAAACATTGTATTTTTCCACCTTTCAACCAAAAAGGAAATTAAGCATTTTCTGCTTCAAACTTCTTCATGAAATCAACGAGAGCTTCAACGCCTTCGATGGGCATAGCATTGTAGATAGATGCTCTCATACCGCCAACTGAACGGTGACCCTTGAGGTTTTCAAAGCCTGCTGCCTTTGCTTCCTTAACGAACTTAGCATCGAGTTCTTCGTTGCCTGTAACGAAAGGAACGTTCATGAGTGAACGGTCTTCCTTACCAACTGTACCCTTGAACATCTTGCTCTGATCGAGGAAATCGTAAAGGATAGCAGCCTTCTTTTCGTTGTGAGCCTTCATAGCTTCAAGACCGCCCATCTTCTTGATCCACTTGAATACCTTGCCGCAGATGTAGATACCGTAGCAGGGAGGTGTGTTGTAGAGTGAGTCGTTGTCAGCCTGTGTCTTCCACTTGAGCATTGTAGGAGTACCTGCAAGAACGTCATCTCTGATGAGGTCCTCACGGATAATAGCGATAACAACGCCGGCAGGTCCGATGTTCTTCTGAACACCGCCGTAGATCATTGCATACTTTGATACATCAACCGGCTCTGACAGGAAACAGGAAGATACGTCAGAAACAAGGTCTTTGCCCTTGGTATTCGGCAGATTCCAGAACTTGGTTCCGTAAATCGTGTTGTTCTCACAGATATAAACATAGTCTGCATCTTCACTGATCGGAAGATCAGAACAATCCGGAATATAAGAGAAAGTCTCGTCTGCGGAAGAAGCAACTACGTTTACTTTACCGTAAAGCTCTGCTTCCTTAGCAGCTTTCTTTGCCCACTGTCCGGTTACGATATAATCTGCAACTTTGTTCTTCATCAGGTTCATCGGAACCATAGCGAACTGAAGGTGTGCACCACCCTGAAGGAAGAGCACCTTATAGTTATCCGGAATATTCATCAGCTCTCTTAAATCTGCTTCAGCAGTATCAATGATTTCCTGATAAGCTTTGGAACGATGACTCATCTCCATAACGGACATACCGGTTCCGTTATAATCGAGCATCTCATCTGCAACCTCCTGTAATACTTCCTCCGGCAGAACTGCGGGACCTGCCGAAAAGTTATAAACTCTAGCCATTCCTGTTTCCTCCTTGTAATTCACAAATAGTGTTGAGATACACCACTACACTTTAGCGTAGTAACTCAATTGTGGTATATTATAAAACTTTGATAAAATATAGTCAATAATATTTTATTAACTTTTTATATTTTATTTATTCTGCTCTTTTCCTATGATTATATGTAACTATTTTCGTCACAATCAATAATCAAAAAGGAAATCCCAAAAGTCATACATAACTTTGGGATTCCCTTATAAACTCAATTCAAATTATATCGGATTAGTCTTCCAAAGACTTTGCTGCAACTGTAACTTTAAGTTCAACCGCTTTCTTGCCACTCAGTGCCTCGGTACGTGCATCCGGCTGACCAAAGCCAACGAACAGACTGAATTCACCGTCTACCACACACTGGATGCCGTCTTCATCATAAAGGGCAAAGTCAAGGCAGTTCAGTTCAAGTTCTACTTCCTTGGATTCGCCCGGTTGCAACGGTACCTTCTTCAGTGCCTTTAAG
>CALFMA010000546.1 GCA_937880065.1 uncultured Ruminococcus sp. | reverse complement strand
CGCAAGAAGCAAGTGCTGCAACTGCCAAAAGTGAAGAATAAATCATTCCGCAAAGTAATGCTGCTGCAATCGTAATAACAATAATCTGTGGTGTTCTACCAACACCTGCAGAAATAAAAGCGATATTAGATGAGTATGTAATTGGTCAAGAAGATGCTAAAAAAACTCTTTCTGTTGCCGTATATAATCACTATAAACGTATTAACTATAATACAGAAGAAAAAGCAAAAGCCTACGATGATGTAGTAGAAAAAGCACGCGAGTATTACAATTCACCGAGAACGTGCATTGATATAGATGTCCTTCAAGATATTTTTCCCGAACTACGAGAGAGCGAGGATGAGAGGATATTAAATGGACTTATTGCGGCTATGAAAGACCAAATTAGTTGTGGTGGAGAATCCTATTTTGGTATGCCGTTAAAGGACATTCTTACCTACCTCGAAAAGCAGAAAGAGCAGAAGCCGGCACAGTATATTCCCAAGTTTAAAGTTGGCGATAAGGTTCTCACAAGCAAGTATGCAGGAACTGAAGTTAAGGTTGACGGCGTTGAATACATTATCCTCAGACAAGATGATATTCTTGCTGTTGTTGAATAAGATTTAAGTATACTGATTAAGGAGATTGATTATAATGGCTAAAGATATTAAATACGGTGAGGACGCAAGAAAAGCATTACAGGCAGGTATTGACAAGCTTGCTGATACAGTAAGAATTACAATGGGACCTAAGGGCAGAAATGTAGTTCTTGACAGAAAATTCGGTGCTCCCCTTATCACAAATGACGGTGTTACAATCGCTAAGGATATTGAGTTAGAGGACGCTTTCGAGAATATGGGTGCTCAGCTCGTTAAGGAAGTTGCTACAAAGACTAACGACGCAGCAGGTGACGGTACTACAACTGCTACTCTCCTTGCTCAGACAATCATTCACGAGGGTATGAAGAACATTGCAGCAGGTGCTAATCCAATGATTCTCAAAAAGGGTATTGCTAAGGCTGTTGATGTGGCTGTAAAGAATATCGTTGACAACTCAAAGGCTGTTGAGGGTTCTGAGGATATTGCAAGAGTTGGTACAGTTTCCTCTGCTGATGAGGCTGTTGGTAAGCTTATCGCTGAGGCTATGGAAAAGGTTACAGCTGACGGTGTAATCACTATCGAGGAGAGCAAGACAGCTGAAACATACAGCGAAGTTGTAGAGGGTATGCAGTTCGACAGAGGTTACATTTCACCTTATATGGTAACTGATACAGACAAAATGGAAGCTGTCTACGATGACGCATTCGTGCTTATCACAGACAAGAAGATTTCTTCAATTCAGGAAATCCTCCCACTTCTTGAGCAGATTGTAAAAATGGGCAAGAAGCTTGTTATCATTGCTGAGGACGTTGAGGGCGAGGCTCTTACAACAATTATCCTCAACAATCTCCGTGGAACATTCAAGGTTGCAGCTGTTAAGGCTCCCGGCTTTGGTGACAGACGCAAGGAGATGTTAAAGGATATCGCTGTTCTCACAGGCGGTGAGGTTATTTCCTCTGAACTCGGTCTTGAACTTACAGAAACTACAATTGACCAGCTTGGTATGGCTAAGCAGGTTGTTATTCAGAAAGAGAATACAATCATTGTTGACGGTGCAGGCGATAAGGATGCTATCAAGGGCAGAGTTGCTCAGATTCGTGCATCAATCGAAACTACAACATCTGATTTCGACCGTGAGAAGCTTCAGGAAAGACTTGCTAAGCTTGCAGGCGGTGTAGCAGTTATCAAGGTTGGTGCTGCAACTGAAATTGAGATGAAAGAAAAGAAACTTCGCATTGAGGACGCTCTTGCAGCTACAAAGGCAGCTGTTGAGGAGGGTATCGTAGCAGGCGGCGGTACAGCATATATCAACGCTATTCCT
>CALFMA010000545.1 GCA_937880065.1 uncultured Ruminococcus sp. | reverse complement strand
ACGCAAAAACGAAAAAGGAGAAGCTCAAACATACAAAATTGACCTCACTAAAGGCGAGGTAATAAACTCTGATTTTTACTACGTATACCCTAACGATATCCTATATGTTCGTCCGATGTGGATCAAAACATTAGGGTTTGGTGAAACAATTTCTTTAGGACTTGTCACTTCACTTATATCTCTGTATCTCTTAGCTAGAAGTTTGTAATATCTGAAATATGAATAACCAATATAACAATAACTCTCCTCAACCTCAAGAACAAGAAGAAGAGTCTTTTATAAATATAGATTTCAAAAAACTACTTAACGACATATTAAAGTTTTGGTGGTTGTTCGTGGTAGCTTTAGTTGTTGCATATGTCTGTGTGTGGATTTATCACAAATACAAACATCCTATATATCGCACAGAACTAACAATTCTTGTTGACGAACAAGACAAACAAAGCATGTCGTCCCAATCAAACATGATGGAGGGTTTCATGCTTAACTCTGGTATGCGTAATATCGACAACCAGCTTGCTATTCTCAGTTCGCGTAGTATGGTAAGAAGGGTCGTTGAAAGCATGGGTATATATATAGCATATTACCATGAAGGACGAATCGTAACTTCCGAACTATACGGCTCTACACCTTTTACTGTCGTGATGGATTCTACTCATTCTCAACCCTTAAATGCTGCCATATACTTAAAAGAAATCAACTTTGACGACATCGAGAAGGAATATCTCTTCGTCCGTGACATCCCTTTTGATGAAAACGGTTTTACAATCAACTCATACTTTGATATGGGCGAAGGCTGGGTGGCAGCCCTTGAAAGAGCAGAGAGCGGCAAAAAGACACGCATCAAACTACTTTCAGACTGGACTCCCAACACAGAAGACGGTTTTTACTATGAGGATGATGACGATGATGAATACGGCACAAATAACGGTTGTTTGTATCTTGAAGATGAAGATGTAGATATCGCAATCGACCTTAACGGCCATAGCATCGACAGAAAGCTCACATCTGCAACTGATGATGGTCATGTCTTTTGGGTCTATGGCTCAACGCTGACAATTTATGACAGTTCCGAGGCTCAAACAGGTAAAATCACAGGCGCCTATAGCGACGAAGAAGGCGGCGCTTTCTATATTCGCGACGAGGACAGTAAAGTTTATATCAAAGGTGGTACCATCTGCGGCAACAAAGCTGAAAAAGGCGGCGCTTTCTTCGTTTACAACGGCAGTTTATATATAGAAGGCGGCACAATTACAGATAATATGGCTGTCAATGGCGGCGGTATCTATTGGGAATCAAGAAATAAATTTATTTTAACAGGCGGACAAATCACCGGAAATAAGGCGACTGAACATGGTGGTGGTGCGTATCTTACCGATTATGGTGATGTTTATTTAGGCGGTACTATAGCGATAAAGAACAATACCAGTACCTTTGGAACAGAAAATATTTATCTCTTTGACGAAAATGTTACACTGAATCATACTGCGGGACAAGATGATTCCATTCCTCTTGAACTGTTTAGGTATGGTGCATATGTCGGTGTAACCTGTGGTAATTTTAATGGTGAGAGAATCGTCGCTAACGATGACAGCGGATTCTTTGAGGATGCCACAAGGTATATTATTTCGGACGATGCGAGAGTCGGTGTAATAGCAACTCAAAATTCTTCGAAAACAGGGTATTCACTTACTTTTTCTTCGCGTAATGATGGCGTGATGTATGTCGCTCAAGAGGGGTCAGCGCCTGAAGTCTTTGATAATTTCAGTACAGGTTGGGAGGCTGCGGTTTCAAAAAGTAAAACGAAACCCACTACTGTTACTCTGGGGGCAGACTGGATTGCACCCAACGGCTCTTTTTACACGAATGACAAAGAGGCTACAGATAATGGACGTTTATACTTAAATGACAGCGACATTCGGTTGACGGTTGACTTAAACGGCCATACTATCAGTCGAAATCTTGATAACCCCGTTGAACATGGGCAAGTCTTTCGTATTAAGTCGGGTTCGCTGACTATTGTGGATACTTCTTCCAGTCGAACCGGTAAAATCACCGGCGCTAACAATGATGGCAATGGCGGCGCATTTTATATAGATAGCGGCAGCCTCTATATCAATGGCGGTACAATCACTGGTAACACTTGTACCGAAAATGGCGCAGGCGTATATTGGAATTCAAGTGGCGTGCTTGCTATGACGGGCGGTAAAATCACCGGCAATACATCAGGCGGACACGGTGGCGGCGTTTATGTTGGATATAATGGTATTCATGTTGGCGGTACGGCGGTTATTTCCGGTAATACCGGTTTCGGAGCTACCGAAAATGTATACCTTGTTGATTCTGATAAATATATCAGCCACACGGCCGGTCAGAATTCGCTTCCTTATGCGCCTTTAAGTGCAGGTGCGGTGATAGGCGTGAGCTGTAATGCTATTTCAAGCAGTGAATATATCACCAATGAAGATGGTAAAAATTATTTTGACAAAAACAGCCTGCAATATTTCGTATCTGATGTTCCCGGTTACAGCATTGAATGCAAAGAAGTATCAGGCGAATGTCACTTGTACGTTTTTGCAAAATATGACGGCAATATGATTGTTACGGCAGATGGTACAAAAGGAACTTTTACCGATTTTGCTGAAGGTTGGGTATATGCCTTGAAAATGAGCCAGGAAAAGCCCACAAAGATCATACTTGACGCGAACTGGATTGCACCCGGCGGTAATTTTTATTGTACCGATGCAGGTTCTGAATACGGAACAGATAACGGACGTCTATATATTAATGACAGCGATATAAACCTTACAATAGACCTTAACGGCTATACCATCAGCCGTAACCTTGCTATTCCTACCGAAAACGGCCAGGTATTTAGAGTAACATCCGGTTCTCTTACCATTATGGACTCTTCTGAAGAGGGCACAGGTACTATCACCGGAGGTAACAACAAAGGTAATGGTGGCGGTTTTTATATGGATAACGGCACACTTTATATCAAGGGTGGTAATATAACAGGCAACAAATGTACAGGCAACGGTGCAGGCGTATATTGGTATTCCAGCGGCGATTTTGCCATGACAGGTGGTATCATCACAGAAAATGAAGCGGACGGCATCGGTGGCGGTGTGTTTGTTGATTACAAGGGTATTCATGTGGGTGGTACAGCCATCATCACGGACAATACAGCCAAAGGAAAACCAAACAATGTATATCTCAATGGTTCGGAAAGATATATCAGCAACGCAGTGGGACAGACGACAGCTATTCCAAATGAGCCTCTCAGAGAGGGCGCAAAAATCGGTGTAACTTGTGCCGAAATCAAACATTATGAAGACTTCGGTAAGACAGATAGTGGTTTTCTTGCTGAAAACGTACAGTATTTCGAATCAGATGACAAGACATACTTCGTTGATACACAGATCGATTCTAACGGCAAAGTTCGATTTTCTCTTGCTTACGACCAGGATGGATGTGTGTATGTTACAGCAGAAGGCGAAGAAACAAAAGAGTTTTACGATTTAGGTAAAGGCTGGGTATATGCAGTTGAAAAAAGTAAGACAAAGCCTACCACAATAAAACTTGGAGTCGACCTGATTTCATTTGGTACAGACTTCTACTATGTAAATGAAAGCGCTGTGGAAACATACACCGATGAAGGACGTTTATACTTAAACGACAGTAAAATAAACCTCACAATAGACCTTAACGGTTATGAAATCAGACGTAATCTGCCTGAGGCAGTTGAAGACGGACAGATATTTCGCATAAAAGACGGTTCACTTACAATTACAGATACTTCTGAAGACCAGAACGGTAAAATCACCGGCGGTAACAACACTGGCAATGGCGGTGGATTTTATATCGTCGGAGGTAATCTGTACTTAAAAGGCGGTAGTATCTGTGGAAACAAAGCAACAGAATACGGTGGCGGAATTTATATAACCGAAGCAAAGCTTGTTCTTGATGGTGGAAGCATCAGCAACAACAGTGCAGAACGTGGTGGCGGTGGAATCCTTGTTCATGAAGATGGCGAGGTCACCATTGAGAACGGTGACATAAACAACAACTTTGCAAACGGGGCCGGTGGCGGTGTTCGTGGTGAGAGCAATGCTGTTGTTTATATGAAAGGAGGAAGCGTTGCTGACAACAAAAGCGATGGTCACGGTGGCGGTTTCCACTTTTATGACGGAGACGCAAGTATGTATTTGACTGGCGGTAGTATTCTTCGCAACAAATCATCTGCCGGCGGTGGTATCTACTGGGAAAGCTTAGGTACTTTGGTTATGACGGGTGGTGTAATCACTGAAAACCATACTACTACCTATGAGTACGGAAAAACTTGGAACAGTAACATGGGCGGAGGTGTCCATGTTCACCATTTCGATGAGTTTATAACCGAAATTGGTTCTGATCCATATATCGGCGGTACTATTCAGATTTACGGAAACACTTCTTGTACGCCTCCTATGTACAACGAAGAAGTGGTAGAAAGTAACCTTTATTTGTCCGGCAATGATGTGATGCTTAATCATGCAATGGGACAGAAAAGCGATGTTCCCAACATGCCTCTGACAGATGGGGCAAATGTAGGTATAAGCATGGAAGATGCTGAACTTATTGCTGATGATTACAGTAAGTTTAACGAATCAAGTCTTAATTATTTACATGCAGATTGTGATAACGTCTATATCCAATCCGTTCTCGATGATGATTACTACGAAGTTTCACTTGTATTTCAATCAGCAATCCTCGCATTTGACAAAACAGGCAAAACGGCAACCGTTTACATCACAAAGCCCGGAAAATATACTCTTATATTTGCTGACTACGAAAACGATACCCTTAAAAATGTAGACTTTGTTGAATATGATTTTGAAGAAGGTATCAATTATGTTAGTCAGAGTAACTTTAACATATATCTTGGTATCAGTGACAAAATAATGCTTTGGCACGATACTAAAAATCTAGTTCCCGTATGTAAAGCATACATGGTTGAATAATAATCGAATAAGTAGGAGGAAAATTAATTGAAATCAAATATTTGTAAATTAAACAAAGATTTAACCTGCCTCGAAGCAGTTCTTGCCGAGGTAGAAAAAGTAACTACATACAACGCTCTTGAAGATAAAAAAGCATTAAGGATTCGTCTTTTGGCAGAAGAACTTTGCGGAATGCTTCCCGGACTTGTAGAAAACTTCAGCGGAGAGTTCTGGGCAGAAAATGAAGGCGATAATTACGAGCTTCATGTAGAGCTTAAGGCAGACGATATGAGCATTGATTTAAGAGATGAACTTATCTCTGTTTCAAAATCAGGCAAAAATGCTGCAGCAAAAGGTATTATGGGTAAAATCAGAGCAGTTGCGGAAACGATGCTTCTTGCAGCTTTTGATCCTGACCTTGCACCTATACCTGCTGATGGAGAGTTTTACGACTATCATGGATATAATATGGGCTTTGGCTATATTGATCCGACAATTGCAATTGAAACAGGATATATATACTCATGGTCGCTGTTTAATTATAAAACAGCAGTTGAAGAGAAAAAAGACGAATATGCAGAACTTGAGCGTTCTATCGTTGCAAAGCTTGCAGACGATATTATCGTAGGAGTTCGCGGAAAGAATGTTGAAATTGTGGTTAAAAAGTCATTTTAACCATATCAAATTAATGTGGATTGCCATAGTTACTGCATATACTCTTTTTTCAGCTACTACCGAAAAAAGCTCCTGCATTCAGTTGATTTTGTATAAGCTTTCTGTAATTTTAGGTGTAGTAACTGTGTGGCTTTCATATGACAGATTCAGCGCACGCTTTATGAATCACCCTGTTAGGGAGGTGAAAACCAATGAAAAAATTCCATAAATATGTCCCTCAGCTTTGTTATGTGGCGGCTGCTGTGAATTTTATAGCATCCATTATTGCCGCTTTTTCCGGAAATCACGCCACCGGTGCACTGGGGCTTGGCGGTCTGTTCCTTGTTTTAGGTTCTTTCTACTCTGAAAGAGCCAAGAAAAAGAACGATAAGGAATAATAACTCCAATTTGTTGAACTGAATATCTGTATAGGAGCAAGGTCGAAATACACCTTGCTCCTTTTTTCATTCCGCAATACATACATAAAAATGAATAAAAAGGTCATTTGTGCATACCAATACTTATCTCGTACAGAGACTAATCTAAAAGGGTTATAGTGGGAAATTAAAAATAG
>CALFMA010000544.1 GCA_937880065.1 uncultured Ruminococcus sp. | reverse complement strand
ATATATTTCGTAGGGACAGGTTGAGCAATAACGCATCGCTAAATCCGAAAAATTACAAATTCCGATTAGTCAAATTGTACATCTATTGCATATATATTTTGTAGCTGTTCACAAAATTTTATAAATACTGATTAAATAGTTCACTTTTCAGAGATTTTATGTTATAATTATAAGTAACCTCTTTTGTACTATAAAGCAATAGAGTATAGAGGTTCCCTATATTTATCATTTGGAGTGAAGTAATTGGGCAAAACCTTGTTTATTACCGACCTTGACGGAACTCTGCTGAATTCGCAGGCGGAGTTGTCGGATTATACGGTGATTACCATAAATTCCCTCATTGAAAAGGGTATGTATTTCACCTATGCCACCGCAAGGACCGAATATTCCGCAGGCAGTATCACGGAAAAGCTGAATATCAGCGTCCCCTGTATTGTCAATAACGGGGCGGAGATATATGACAGGAAAAGCGGCAGATATGTCCGAAAATCCGATATTCCCATTGATGCCGCCGCAAGGATAATTGACGCATTTGCGGAAAATAACATGGGATTGTTTATGTTCAAATTCAGGGGCGAAAAGTTCGGAACTTGCTACAGCGACAATCTCAATGAACTAATGCAGGAGTATGTAAGAACCCGCAGCAAAACAGGTCAGCCCCTATGGAAATGCACTGATTTGCACAGCGAAAATGACGGAAGTGTGGTGTATCTCACTTCAACAGGGGATTATGAAAAGCTTCTCCCCATTGAGAGAATTGCCGCTTCTGTGAAAGGTCTTGACCACGTTTTCTATGAGGATACATATACGGGAAAGTATTATCTTGAAATTTTCTCGGAAAATGCCTCAAAGGCTAACGGATTGAAATTTCTCCGTGAGGAATACGGCTTTGATAAAATTGTGGCATTCGGGGATAATCTCAACGATTTGTCAATGTTCAGGGTTGCCGATGTTAAAATTGCCGTGGGCAATGCAAAAGATGAGCTGAAAAAAGCCGCAGATTTTGTGATTGGCACAAATGATGAGGACGGAGTCGCAAAGTGGCTCAGAGAGGCAATTACGAAATGAAAACTCTTTATGTTGTTGAATTGTGCGGTGCTTTTCTTGATTCAAAAGGTATGGTTAGTAATTACGACCTTGATATACTTGAACGGCTCAGTAAAAATGGTATGGATATTGTTATTGCTACTGATCGTTCCTGGTTTGAATTTGGTGATATGCTAAAACCTGAATTTGTAAGAATCATCAAACGTGTTCTTATCGGAACGCATAGCGGTTTTGATAACATATTGCTTAATGGAGCATGGACAAGAAAATCACCAAAATGTATTTCTTTAACATCACAGTATGCTATTGCGGAAGTATATGATACCAATGACATAAAAGGCGAAATACAGGGAATAAAATCTTGGTGTGCAAGCTACTCCCCACTATGTTTTTCAAATCATCATAACGATTTTGTAACATGGGGAGAGGAGGGCGGAACGATTAATCAATGCCTGAATCAAATGAATCAGGAACATTTACATATTATTGCTTTTACCGCAAAAGGAACTTATGAAGAGCTTCTTCCTCTGAAAAAGAAAGCAATACAGCTTAAAGATGTGCGTTTTACGTTTTATGAGGATAAGAGTAATAATAATTACAGAATTTGCATCTTTTCTAAAAAAACATCTCAGGGAATTGCTATCAGCAAAATAAAAGATGAACTCAGTTGTGACAGAGTTGTCTGTATTTCGGATAAAATGTATGATCTGAGTATGTTTGAAGCTGCCGATGTAAGAGTGGCTATGGGCAATGCAGATGAAGATACAAAAGCAGCAGCTGATATAATAATAGACAGCAATGATAAAAGCGGTCTTGTAAAGTTTCTGCTTGAAGAATATATAAAAAATAAATGTATAGGAAAGGAATAAAATAATGAAGAAACTTATGTTAGGTAACGAGGCTTTCGCAAGAGGTCTTTACGAGGCAGGCTGTAAGGTAGTATCAAGCTATCCCGGTACTCCCTCAACTGAAATCACAGAGGAAGTTGCAAAGTATGCGGAGATTTACGCTGAATGGGCTCCCAATGAAAAGGTAGCTATGGAAGCGGCTCTCGGTGCGTCAATTGCAGGTGCAAGAGCATTCTGCGGAATGAAGCACGTAGGTCTCAATGTTGCAGCTGACCCACTTTATACAGCTTCTTATTCAGGCGTAAACGGCGGACTTGTTATTGCCGTAGCTGATGACCAGGGTATGCATTCCTCACAGAATGAGCAGGACAGCCGTCACCACGCTATTGCGTCAAAGGTTCCTATGCTTGAACCCTCCGACTCCACAGAGTGCCGTGATTTCGTAAAGCTTGCATATGAAATTTCAGAGAATTTCGATACTCCTGTAATTGTAAGAATGTCAACCCGTGTTGCTCATTCACAGAGTATTGTTGAAACATTCGACAGACAGGAACTTGAATTAAAGGAATATACAAAAAATCCACAGAAATATGTTATGATGCCTGCATTTGCAAGAGGCAGACACGTATTCGTTGAGGAGCGTACAGCTAAGCTTACAGAGTATGCTGAAACTTCACCTCTCAACCGTGTTGAAATCTCCGACAAGGCTGAATTCGGCGTAATCACAAACGGTGCGGCTTATCAGTATGTCAAGGAGGCTCTCGGCGAAAAGGCATCTGTATTAAAGCTTGGTATGGTTAATCCTATGCCTGTACAGCTTATCCGTGACTTTGCGGCTAAATATGACCGCATTGTAGTTGTGGAGGAACTTGACGGCATTATCGAGTCACATTGCCGCAATATCGGTGTTACCAACGTAGAGGGCAAGGCTATTTTCGGCTGTATCGGCGAAATCAACCAGTCCGCAATTGCTGAAAAACTTCTGGGCGAAAAGAAGGAATTTGCAGTTCTTGAAGATGCAATTCCTGTTCGTCCTCCCGTTATGTGTGCAGGCTGTCCTCACCGTGGACTTTTCTATAATCTGAAAAAGCTTGGCGTTACAGTTTCAGGCGATATCGGATGTTATACCCTCGGTGCAGCTGCTCCTCTTAACGCTATGGATACAACAATCTGTATGGGTGCTTCAATCTCGGGACTTCACGGTTTCAACAAGGCAAGAGGTGCAGAGAGCGAGCATAAGAGCGTTGCTGTTATCGGTGACTCAACATTTATGCACAGCGGTATGACAGGTCTTGTAAATATCGCATACAACAACTCAAATTCAACTGTTATTATCCTTGACAACTCAATCACAGGTATGACAGGTCATCAGCAGAACCCCACAACAGGCAAAAATCTCAAGGGCGATCCTGCTGCTGCTGTTAATCTTGAGGAACTCTGCAAGGCTATCGGTATAAAGCGTGTACGTGTAGTTGACCCATACAAGCTTGCTGAAACTGAGGCTGCAATCAAGGAAGAATTAGCTGCTGATGAGGCATCTGTTATTATTTCTCGCAGACCTTGTGCATTGCTCAAATACGTTAAGCACAACGCTCCGTTCAAGGTTGAAGCTGACAAGTGCGTAGGCTGTAAGATGTGTATGAAACTTGGATGTCCTGCAATTTCAATGAAGGACGGCAAGGCTGTTATTGACCATACACAGTGCGTAGGCTGCGGCATCTGCAAGGAGCAGTGCAAGATTGGTGCAATAATCTGATGTCCTTTTAAATGGAGTTTTTATGAAAATTAGAAAGTTAATATGTCCGTACTGCAATATTTTAATGGAATATACGGGTACTGAAAGAATACAGCTGGGACGTACAGGCTGGATATTCGGCGATTGGGACAATCTGCTTTCGGGTTCAATGACAGTAAGTTTTTATGAATGTCCAAAATGCGGAAAGCTTGAACTTTTCAGATACAAGAAAAACAAGAGGGGAAAATTATGATGCAGTTACAATTATATGAGGCTTTTGTCAACTGGCTTGACAATATTCTTGAAAATAACAATATGCCCGATGAAACAGTATCATTCTGCTTTAACCTTTATGAGGAGTCTGTGGAGGACAGCGTCTATGCCGTTCAGCTTGTAGCTTGCGAGGCATTTGATGAAAATGACCCCGACTGGGCTTGCGAGGAATGTTGGTCATCGGAGGAAGATATATTCTGCGTAGAGCTTTCAGATGAAGCCGAAAAGGACTGGAAAGCCGCACAGAAACTTATCACAGGCTGGGCTGAGGAGTATCTGGAAAGGGGCAAATATGCTTCAATCCTCACATCAAAGCCTGTGGGCATCGGATTTGTTGACGGAGATGTGGAGATAATTCACAAATAAAAACGGTGAGCGTTATGAATAGAAATATAATTAATCTTGTTTACAGATTTATTCAGCTTTTCATCGTAATATTTATTTCGGACAGACTTGAAATGAATTTCTGGGCGAAATTCGGTATACTTGTTGTTGTGCTGCTCATATTTGACGAAGCAGAGCCATATATGGAACGCTTTTTCAAGGGTGAGCCGATGATTCCCGATAAGGATTTGTCCGAAAATCAAGGGGAATAAAACCTTTAAAATAGTAAGGAGAAAATTTAAATATGGAAACTAAATCAATTATGATTGTCGGAGTTGGCGGACAGGGTTCACTCCTTGCGTCAAGACTTCTGGGAAATGTGCTTCTTGCACAGGGATATGATGTAAAAGTAAGCGAAGTTCACGGAATGAGCCAGCGTGGCGGTTCTGTTGTTACATACGTAAAATACGGCGATAAGGTGTATTCTCCCGTTGTAGAAAAGGGCGAAGCTGACGCTGTTATTTCCTTTGAACTGCTTGAAGCTGCACGCTGCCTGCCATATCTGAAAAAGGGCGGCACACTTATCACATCAACACAGCAGATTGAGCCTATGCCTGTAATCACAGGTGCTATGGAATACCCTGCTGACCTCGTAAGCAAGCTTGCTGAGGCAGGTGCGGATATTACAGCTGTTAACGCTCTTTCACTTGCTGAGGAAGCAGGTACAGCAAAGGCTTCAAACGTAGTTCTTATGGGCGTACTTTCTGCAAAGACAGATTTCCCCGAAGAACTCTGGCAGAATGCTCTTGAACAGTGCGTACCGCCTAAATTCCTTGAATTGAACAAAAAGGCATTTGAACTTGGCAGAAACGCTGCAAAGTAAGAAATAACGCACATAATCTGAAAGGGAGGGATTGCTGTGAAAAAGCTGTTTTCTGTTATGGCTGTGCTGTCTATGATGATTTCCTGCACTTCCTGCGGTTTGCTGTATTCAGCTTATGAAACCGATGAGGAATTGACTGTTCCGACAGAGGAAATACCTGCAACCGAAACTGTAATATCGTCGGAAGTAGCTACGGAACAGCTTGAAAAAGCAGACCCTACCCGTCAGGAATGTCGTAAAACTATAAAAAATTCGGAAAAACCCGAAGTCGTAAGAGTTTATTTCGAGGGCTTATGCTCCGAGGATATACGAAAACACGCACAGGTCAAGGATTTGTATAATATTGATATGCTCCACAGCGGAGTTGTTGGACTGGTAGGAATTCCCATTGAAATCGAATATGATTCCGAGATTTCACAGCCACGTTTAGGCTTTGAATATGATACGTCGGAATTGAGAGGAATCCCCGAAAAAAATCTCGTAATGCTCCACTATTCCGAGAAAGATGAGTTTTACAACACCGTTGAAGATTTCGAACTCGATACGGATAAGTGCATTGTTTCCGCTGATATTGACGAATCGGGAGTTTATCTCCTTGCCGATGCCTACCAATGGTACGACTGTTGGGGCATTGACGTGTCGGAATATGCCTACGAAAGGGATTTAACCCAGTACAAAACCGACTGGGAGCGTGAGGAAGATACGGGAAGTATTATGGCTCTTGCCAATAAGGAATGGGCAATGGAAAATGCTCCCGATTTCCACGTATCCACCGCTGAACAGCTTGCATCTGTTGTGTGGTATGTCAACGGAATTGACGGAAATGCCGATATTACCCTTGAAAAGGACATTGACCTTTCAGATTATCAATGGAAACCAATGGGCTGGGGAAAAGGGTTCGGCAATGGATTTTCGGGAACTGTTGACGGTCAGGGGCATACGATTTATGGTCTGACCATTATTGAAAATTATCTGCAATCGGGCTTTATCGGCTACGGCACAGGAGTTTCCGTGAAGAATATCAATTTCGAGGACGCATATGTTTCCGCAACCCATTGCACCGGCATTGCAGGCGGTGAGCTTTATATGTCGGGAGCGTGGGAAAATG
>CALFMA010000543.1 GCA_937880065.1 uncultured Ruminococcus sp. | reverse complement strand
ATTCATTGTCATAGATTTCCTGGAAAATGTCCTTGAATCTGTGGTCATACTTCTTTGAGATTGTATCCTTTGTAGCAAACCATACGTCCTGCTTTAAGTCAAGACCGTAGTTCAAGCAAGCTCTTGCAAAGCCGGCGATACTGTTATCGAGGTTGTGAAGACCCTGAACTACACCATCAGAGTTCTTGAATTCGTGGATAAGCTCTCTTGTTTCATTGCCGTTTTCGTCTGTGATAACAAGCTCAGCCTTTGAGCCCTGCTTAACAGTTGTTTCTGTATTCTTATAAACATCGCCGTAAGCGTGACGAGCAATTGTGATAGGCTTTGTCCATGTGGGGATATATGGCTCAATTCCCTTTACGATAATGGGAGTTCTGAAAACTGTACCGTCAAGAGCGGCTCTGATTGTACCGTTAGGTGACTTCCACATCTGTGTGAGGTTGTACTCAGGCATTCTTGCAGCGTTGGGAGTGATTGTAGCACACTTTACAGCAACGCCGTACTTCTTTGTAGCCTCAGCAGAATCAAGAGTAACCTGATCCTTTGTTTCCTCACGGTGCTTAAGTCCCAGGTCGTAGTACTCTGTGTTAAGCTCTACATATGGAACGAGGAGAATATCCTTGATCCACTGCCAGAGGATTCGTGTCATCTCGTCGCCGTCCATCTCGACGAGGGGAGTTTTCATAATAATTTTAGCCATTGGTTTTTACCTCCATTTTTTAATGTCCGCATACTTATATGTAGAGAATTGAAACAATACCCAATAAAATAAGGTGTGCGGGATAGAATATATAAAATATCCATTTAGTATGCTTGGATCCGCCTCTTTCGCCGTTATACATTGTCAACAGCGGAATTGGCAGAAATACCCCTAATTTGTAAAGATTCTGCGGAACTACTTCAGGTGCAGTAAATAAAAATTTGAAAATCGGGATTATAAGCACCAAAAATGCAACTGCTCCAAAGCCAACAAGCTGTTGTTTCTTATTTCCCCTTGCAAGCTCAAAGGCAAAGGTAAACAACAGCGCTGTACTGCCCCAATCGCAATATTCTGTAAGCATTGCTATAACAAGCAATGCAACGTATTTCCATACAGTCGGAATTTTTTCGTGATTGTATATATGCAAGCCGATAAGACACAGAAAGAGCGTGGTTATCATACTCTCATTACATTTTCCGAAAAAACTTTCCGTCTTATAAAAACAGTATGCAAAGTGGGAGATCACCGCAAATATTCCCATACGCATAACATATTTTTTAAAATTGCTTGTATAGTGATAGCCCTCCGAGAGAAAAAAACACATAACAGGAGCTGTTATTCTGCCTATAGCGTGCATAATTTGTCCCAACGCAGAAGCTGTTGGGACCACAAGCCAGCCCACGTGGTCAATAAACATAGCAAGAATTGCGATATACTTCAAGTCAGAAGCAGTTATACCTTTCTTTTTCATAGGAACAGCCTCCATTTTATTTTTCAACCAGACAGACAATACTCAACATCAAAACAATACCGACGAAAAAGACAAGTATTTCCGTAAGGACAGCTCTTTGATTTGCCTTATACGGCTCACTGGTTTTCAGAAATATTTTTTCTGTAAGGTCAAATAATTTCTTTCCAATAAATGAGAAAATAAGAAAAAACACGAGAAAAGAGCATGATATAGCGATTGCCGCGGGGCTTGATTTGCTGAGTTTTGTATCCGAATTTACCACAAAGCAAACCTCTATTATCATAATTGCTAAGGAGAATGCAACAGCATATAAGCATCCCGGCTTATGTTCTCTGCCTTCAAAGTGTATCTTCATATATCCCCCTTTAATCCCAACTGTTGATACTTTCAGATACTGATGATGAATTTTCATTGTAAACTTCAACAAGCAAAGGAACAAATATAAATAAAAGAATTACACCGAAAAACACAGCAACCTCAGTAAGCTTTGCAAAAAATTGTGCTTTTTTGCGATTCTTTTTACATTTACTGAATTTTCGCTCTGTAAAATCAAATATCTTTTTCCCTGCCTTACAGCAAATCAGATAGAAAGCAATAAACAGTATTAAAGCAATGCTTTTAACCCAAAGCTGAACAGAATGTTCTGACCACCATATTCCGATAACGACAGATAATGGAATCGTCAGCAATAAACCGTATAGACAACCCGGAAAATATCTTGCTGCACCCTTTAATCTTCTTTTCATATCCTCACCTGTTGATTATGTCAATCAATTATTGCAATTATGGCGAAAATAATAATCCAGAAAGCCACAATAATAACGTGTCGGATTACCGCATATTTCAAAGCGATACCCTGACGGTACACGCTGTTGAGTACGCCCAGTCCCACAGCACCGATTGCTCCCAATACAGGATATGCCGCACCGCCCATACCAAACATTTTTGTAAGGGCAAGACCAAGAAGAAAGCCAAGTATATTCGGCAGCATAGTCACAAAAAAGCCTATATCAAAGCCGTTGCGTCGTGCGTCCCATGATGCGCTGCCCATATCTCTGTACATATCTGTGTAAGAATCCGAGCTATGGTTTACATCGTCAAAAATGTCCTTGATAATTTCTAAAATTCTCATAATAATCCCCTTTTATTATATCATTGCCACAAGCAGCATTATCATCAATATGCCGAATAAAAGCAAACCGATAATATCAACTGCCTTTTGAAATTTTGTCCATTTGCCGCTTTTGGCGTGTCTGAAAAGGTTAATCCCCCATAGCACCATAATCAGACCAACAAAAAATATCAGAATTCTGAGCATACCCTCCGCAGAATTAGCTGCGGAGAGCATTACTGTCAGATTAGTTTTCATTATTTCATTGACTCTCTTGTGAAGTCAAGAAGTCCGCCTGCAAGGATAATATCCTTTGTACGTCCTGAAAGTTCGCAGAGTACAGGGATTTCTGCACCATTTGTCTTGTTTACGACTGTAAGCTCAGACTTGCCCTCAGCAATATCCTTTCTTACGTCAGCAAGTACAAGAACATCGCCCTCGTTAATCTTGTCGTAGTCAGCCTCGTTTACAAATGTAAGAGGAAGAATACCTGCATTTACGAGGTTTGCACGGTGGATACGAGCGAATGACTTAACGAGAACTGCCTTAACTCCGAGATAGAGAGGAGCAAGTGCAGCATGCTCTCTTGATGAACCCTGGCCGTAGTTTGAACCGCCTACGATAATGCTCTTTCCAAGTTCCTTTGCTCTTGTTGGGAATGCCTCGTCACATACAGCAAAGCAATGCTGTGAAATAGCGGGAATATTTGAACGGAGAGGAAGAATCTTTGCACCTGCGGGCATAATGTGGTCAGTTGTGATGTTATCGCCAACCTTTAATGATACGGGTGCATCAATTGTTTCAAGGAGAGGTGCTGTATCTGGATAAGGCTTGATGTTTGGTCCACGGAGGATTTCAACGCTGTCCATTTCCTCAGCAGGTACAGGTGCAACAACCATATTGTCGTTGATTGTGATACCGATTCTATATCATTGGATGAAGAAAAAATAAGAAAAAGGACGAGCAATAATTATTATGTGCTCGCCTTCGGATCGCACTAGAGAGAAAATGGTTAGGGAAAATCTTCAAATCTATAAGTAAATTTAATGATTGTGTGGGCAAAATGTTCCAAATCTAATCAATCGTTTTATAGAGGGAAAAAAAGGTCGAGCGTTTTGCCCGACCTTTCTTGTGTTATTTTGATGTGATATTTATTTATTTCACGATCAATTTCTGGATGCTGTTGCCTGCCTTCACTACATAGATGCCAGTATTTCTGACGCTGATCTTGTTGTCAAGCTCAGGAACCGCTACAAATTGAGCTACAACTCTACCTGTCATGTCAGTGACTGTGACATCACATCTTTCAGCTACGTAGATGTTAGCAACTCCGTTCTTCGCTGGGTTTGGAGCAATCACAAATGAAGTCTCGTCTGTGATGTTCTCTACATTTGAATGACCGCCTACGCAAGTTACGTCGTCGATATACAAAGTGCCTTTCTTTCCAACTCCGTCCTTGATCTGCCAGCTCAACTTGTCGATGCTAGA
>CALFMA010000542.1 GCA_937880065.1 uncultured Ruminococcus sp. | reverse complement strand
AGACCGAAGTAAAATGTAGCCGTCCAATATACAAGGTGTTTGCAAATGGAGAATACGGATATAAATGCCGCCATACACAGGGTGAGCAGCACTATAAAGGCATAAATCGCTTTTTTGGGCAGATACTCCATAAATTTGAAGCCGCCGTAGTTAAAACAGAACCATGCCGCCAAAGTCGAAAGAACAATAAAGGCTATGCAGAAATAGTAGTTTTCAATCTTCCACATATAGACAATGGAAAGGGACATCGCCCCGAAAAACATCGCTATTGCGCTTATATTCGTCTTTTTCCGCAGCAATAGGTGCAGTACCCATGCGGAAATTGCCACTAAAACAAATATTATCACAAAGGTTTTAATGGGCATTTCCTTCATAAAATCCTGCCATTTTTCAACAGGGTTGAGTGACTGTCTTTTTCAGGTCGGAAACGACATATGCCATAGCCGAGAGATATGCACCGAGAAGCGTCATAATCAATGCGGCATAGTCGAATTTCCCTATTGCATCAATAATATTCCTGATGACGGATTTTTTCTTTTCAGCTTCTTCCTGTGGATTTTCGGCATTTTCAACGCTCTCTGCATTTTCAGCATTTTCAGAAAGTGCCGCCGCAAGTTCATCTGACGCTGTTTCAGCCTCATTTACCGCTTCAACAGTTTCGGGAATTACCTGAACATTTTCATTTGTGATTTTTTTTGATTTCATTTCTTCAACTCCAATCGCTTTTTTGATTTCTCATCACTTTTCGAATAATTCCGATAACTTGCTCCACTTATTAGTAAAATGTGCCTTGACAGCACTATTTGTCAGCAGCACTATAATTGCCCCAATATCAATTACAGCCTCAATGAGATAAATAAGAGTCGAGGGCAGATTTGAGATGTTATAGGGCAAATGGCGGACAACGGTAATTGCCATTAGCACCGCAACAGCGATATTTACAAACTGCAAGCCCGTATACATAACAGCTGTCGCAGCCAAGGCAAATATCAGGTCGTTAACAGCAAATCCACCGCCTAAAATCATATTAAGAATTGTTTTTGCAAGCATATATACGCCTATGGTAATTACGTAATTTCTGCCTGCTTTATTATTGGTTTTCATAATTCTCCTCCGTGACAAAGCACTACGGCTTTACACGAGTAACCGCTGTTGGATTGCTGATATCGGAATTATCCAAAGGAAAAATCTTCCTCTATTAATTAAACAATCCAAAAGCGTAATTATCGCAGTACTTTTATATATTTTTTTATTTTAACAATTAATCGTTATTTTCCTTTGTGAGAAGTGAGTCGATTTCAAGTCTTTCACCGTCTGCCCACAAGCCCTCTAATTTGTAGAAATGACGTGTTTCCTTGTAGAATACGTGAATGATAATATCGCCGTAATCAAGGATAATCCATGTATTTCCTGTGTCAGCCTCACGTCTGATAGGCTCAATGCCTTTTTGTGAAAGCTGGAATTCCACTTCGTCTGCAAGAGTACGTGTGTGGGTATTGCTTGTACCGTTTACAATTACAAAATAATCCGCAAGAATTGTCAGGTCACCGATTTTTATAGCCTGAATATCCTCGCCCCTCTTTGCGTCGAGGGATTTTATTATAAGTTCAAGTTTTTCTTTATCTGTCATAATTAATCTTCCTTCCACCATGGTTTTTTACTTGGATCTCTCATAGGCTCTGTTGAATCCTCAATTTCCTCAAGAGTTGCTCCAGTATCGTCATATAAATCATACTGATGATTGAGTACAAGCTCAACCAGAGAAGTATCGCCATAAGTCATAATTCGCTGATAGGGACGATAATAATTGTTCAGCAGGTCAATTGTTGCGTCCTTATGAACGGAATATACAGAATATTCATTTCCGTCGGAGGCATAGAATGTGGCATCTTCGCCCGGCACCATATCAACACGGACATTTTCCATATCAACCGTTGAGGCAAAATCCGCAATCTTGCTCAGGTCGCCGATTGAAAGGTCGGTGTAAAGCAGTTCCTTTTCGTATATATCCTTGATATAGCCGTAAAGTTTCAATCTTCCCTCGTCCTTAACAATGGAGAAAAGCTTCTGCATTGCCGCCGCCATAAATTTACGCTGATTCTGCATACGTCCGATGTCGCCCTGTATCCACTCACGGCGGAAACGGATAAACCATTCAGCCTGTTTACCGTCAAGGACAACATCACCCGCAGGAATTATCTTGTCATGCTCGTAGATAATTTCATTTTCAATATTAATCGGAATACCGCCGATAAGGTCAACAATGTCAACAATATCAAAGCAGGCTGTGGTTATATATGCGTCAATGGGAATACCGAAATTCTCCTGCACCGCATTTACAGTACGCTGAATAGGCGGCTGAATTGTAGGGTCGCCCATTGAATATATGCTGTTGAATTTTCGTGCAGGACTGCTTGTATAATCAGGCAAACAGGTATCACGGGGAATTTGCAGTATACGGATAGCCGCATGACCAATGTCAAACTGGATTACCCACATAACATCGGTATTGAACTCCTCCTCGTCAAATCCGAGGAAAAGCACGCTGTACTGACCTTCCACAAGCTGCGGCAGGTCAAGTCCGTCATTCAGCTCAGGCAATGCCTCTTTGATTTCCTCCACAGGTTTAAGGTCAAGCTTTACATTTTCCTTGTTCAGCTCGCCCTCCATTGCCACAGGCTGATAATTCTTTATATAATTGTACACAGAAACATTTCCGCCGTTTTTCGTGTCGGAAAGTATGGGCATATTCAAAACCATAAAGCCGATTATAAACAATGCCGATACAATTGAAATAGCTTTCACGGCTATATTCCACGCTTTTTCGTGTTTCATCGGTTTCTTTGATTTGCCCTTTCCCTTTCGCACAACAGAACTGTTATGCGGCGGATTTTCCCTGAAATTCTGCTGAACAGGCGAAGTTCTTTTTACAGGCTTACTATAATTTTCCTCTGCCCTGCCGCTGTTGTTTGCGGACTGCTGTGAGGGAGAATTCGCCTTGCTGCGGTCAACCCTCACAAGTTTTCCCACAGGTTTATTTTGTCTTATGTCACCCGAATGAAGTTCGTTATTATCCATTTTTATCCTCTTTTCAATCTGTCAATATTGGATTTTCCATAACTTTCGGTTACGGCTTTTTTTCTGATTTAAGAAGCCTTGTATATGCATTGTATCCCTCAATGGTACACATAGGCACAAGTCCGCCCTTTTTCACAACGGATTTCACGGAAAATACAAAGGCTTCAAGCATAGCTTCGTCAAGGTTATTGTACACAAGCTTACGCATTTTATCAACGTCCTTGTAATTTCTGTCGGCTGAAACCAAGTCACCGAGGTAGACTATTTCCTCTAAGCGTGACATTCCTGCTCTGCCCACCGTATGGAAGCGGATTGAATTTATGATATCAATATCCTGAACACCCCAGAAGCTTTTCACAAAATAAGCTCCTGCAATGGCGTGCCAAAGGGAACGGGTTTCCTTTTCCTCACGGCATACGGCAAATCCGCTTTCCTCTATAAGTCGTAGCTGTTCTTCGGGGGACATTTCCTTGCATACATCGTGAAGCAGCCCCGCAAAGTACGCTTTTTCGGGGTCTTCTCCGTATTTTTCCGCAAGTTTTCTGCACTCCGCAGCCACATTCAGAGAATGTTGATAACGCTTTGAGGAAAGGATTCCTTTCAGATATTTTTTCTTATCATCGGTATTATAGAACAAAATTCTCACCCCGATACAAATTTCTCAATACTATATATTGTACTACATTTTCATTAAGATAGCAAGAGATTTTTTTATTTTCTGCTATTTTTTTTCTTATTTCAGATGAGGACATTTCCAGCGGCTCAACGGGACAAACAATAATTTCCCCGTATTTCCGCAGTTTTTCCGCCTTTTCTTCAAGCATATGAAAATCGCCGTCAGTTCTTGAAACTACAGCAAGAGTGACTTCTTCGAGGATTTCCTCAAAACTGTTCCATTGCTCAAAACACATCAGCATATCGCTTCCCATAAGGAGAAAAAGCTCATCTTTCGGGAATTTTCTGCGGAATTCCCTTACTGTATAAATGGTATAGCTTTTCCTGTCGTTTATCAGTTCATAATCGCAGGGGAAAAGCTTTTCATTGCCCTCGCAGGCAAGCCGCAGCATTTCCAGTCTGTCCTCCCCCGACGCATATTCATCGCTTGAACGGTGTGGACTAATTTTTGACGGCACAAGATAAACCCTGTCAAGATTAAGGACAGCCGCTGCACTTTCCGCAAGGTGAATATGACCGTTGTGAACGGGGTTAAAGCTGCCTCCGTATATACCTATTCTCATTTTGACTTAGGGATATTTTCGATTACAGGCTCTTTGGGATTACGCTTGAAAAGCACAAATTTATTGCCGATAACCTGCACAACATCAGCCCCTGTCTGCTCAGCTACAGCGTCAGCAGCCTCTCTTGCAGTCCAGCCTGAATTTTCAAGAACTTTAAGCTTTATAAGTTCTCTCTTGCGGAGTGCCTCACCGATTTCCTTGCACATAACCTCGGTAACGCCGCCTTTGCCAATCTGGAATATAGTTTCGTATTCTGCCGCAATACTGCGGAGATACGCTCTCTGTTTACTTGTAAGCATATTTAATTATCCTTTCGCTAACATTTTATAAAGTGCTGTCAGAGCCGCACCACGGTGGCTTACAGCATTTTTTTCCTCGGCTGTCATTTCAGCCATTGTCTTTTCGCCGCATACAAAAACGGGGTCATAGCCGAAGCCGTTTACGCCTTTTTCTTCATAGCCGATTTTTCCAAAACATGCTCCGTTTACCGTAAAACTGCTGTTTTCGTCCACATATGCAATAACGCATTGGAATGAAGCGTTTCTCTTGTCATCGGGAATATCTTTCATTTCATCAAGCAGCTTTGCACATTCCTGCCCCTTTGGAGCATATCTTGCGGAATAAACTCCCGGTCTGCCGTCAAGGGCATCTACGCAAAGTCCGCTGTCATCGGCAAATACAGGGATTTTCACAATGTCAAATACAGCCTTTGCCTTTATCATTGCATTTTCCGCAAATGTTACTCCGTTTTCCTCAGGCTCGCAATCCGCCCCTGCCTCACGCTGGGAGATAACCTCAATGCCGAGAGGAGCAAGGATTTCAGCCGCTTCACGGAGCTTATTTGCGTTATTTGTAGCAAATACAATTTTATTCATCGTTTCCGCCCTTTCTGCCGAAAAGTCTGCTAAAGAAGCCCTTCTTTTTCTTCTTTTCGGACCTGATTATAAAGTCTGCCGGCAATTGTTTGTATCCCTTG
>CALFMA010000541.1 GCA_937880065.1 uncultured Ruminococcus sp. | reverse complement strand
CTATAAATATGACGGCAGCGAAGAAGTGCTTTTGGAGTGGGAAAAATCGGATTTGCAGACTTCACCTGTTCAGCTTTTAGACGATAACTGTATGATTTACAGAAGTTATGGCGAATCGGGAACTGTGATTAATAAGCTTACAAGAAAGCGTAAATCTGAGCTTAATGAAAAGCAAGTTTTAGATGTTATGGTTCTTTCATCAAATAATGATTTCACCGAAATTGTCAATGCCTTTAACCGCAGTCAATCGGATTTTCGTATTGAAACCGAAATCCTTACCGTTGATGCTGAAAATTCCGAAGAATACGAAAAGGCAATGGAGCAGGCTAAAAAGGAATTTCAGATGAATCTTCTGACCGATGATGCTCCTGATATTATAGTTACATCAGATTTTGAAGATATTTTCAATTACGGAAAAAAGGGTGCGTTAGCCGACTTGTACCCCATTATGGAGAATGATACGGAAATGAATAAATCGGCATTTCTGCCTAACATTCTCAAAGGTGCTGAATCTGATAACGGCGAATTATACGGTATGCCCATACATTTTAAAGTTGAAACGGTTTTAGTAAAAACTAAAATCTGCGACAAGGAAAACTGGACAATGGAGGATATGATTTCCGTTTATGACAATGCGGAAAAGGACGTTTATAAATGGACTAACAGCCGTGAAATGCTTCGCACATTTCTTTGCGGAATGGATTTTGTAGATGAGAAAAAAGGCACTTGTTCATTTAATTCCGATGAATTTATTGAACTGCTGAAATTCTGCAAGAGATTTCCGTCTGAGCAAGAAATGGTGCATGATGGGGATAAGGTTTTGACTCCTGAGGAGGAGGCAAGGCTGAATGAATTTTATACTAACAGGTCACGCAGATATATCAATGATGATGATATAGCAAAAACTATTACAATAAGTTCTCCTAATGTGGGAATGTTTTTTGAAAAAGGAGAGATGACCGAAGAAGCTGTTACTTTTGTTGGTTATCCCTCAAATGACGGAAATGGTACAAAATTGACTTTGCTTGATAATATTTCAATTACTTCAAAATGCGAAAATAAAGAATTTGCGTGGGAGTTTATAAAGCATTGTTTTGATTATTCCACTTCACTTCCTGTTACAGAAAAGGAATTCAAAGAGGCTGTTGACAGCTGGACTGAATTAAAGGGAGCATTTGGTGCATCGGGACTTGGTTATTATGAGGAGCCACGAACAGGTATAAAGATGTATCCTATGACAGAGGAAGAAAAAGAAAATATCGATAGAATTATCCGCAATGCATCGACTCTTTCTTCTCCGGCATATTCATCACTCAACGATATAATTTTTGAGGAAGCAGAGGCGTTTTTCGCAGATGCTAAAACCGCAGAAGAAACAGCGGAAATTATACAAAACCGTGTTGAAATTTTTGTAAGCGAGAAAAGCTGGTAAAATAAATAAAGAGATTACGAAAAAAGACATTATGAAAAATGACGGAGGCATATTATGCAATTTAAAAGATTATTATTGTTAACTATGGCGGCTTGTTTTACATTTACAGGCTGCAACAAGGTTAAAAATATCGACAGCAATGAAAGCGTTGACAGCAGTTCACAGACGGAAATTGCAGAACAGCTTGACACAACACAGCCTGCG
>CALFMA010000540.1 GCA_937880065.1 uncultured Ruminococcus sp. | reverse complement strand
TTTCATTTAAGTCCTCTGCCATTTGCTTTTATAAAGTTTTAGTTGTTACAAAGTATTAGTAATCATTTAAAAATAAACATACATAACAGACCAATAAATGCCGCAATATATAATGCACCTAAAATACCGAGGAATATACACATTCCCTTTTTACTTTTCTTTTTGTAGCCTAAAAATGCACGGATAATACCCACAATTGATATAAGCAGACCTAAAATAACGAGTATTTTTTCTAATACCATACCGTCTGCAAAGTCGTTGCACAATAAAATAGTATTTCCTGTGATAAGCTCGGTAGTACCGTCGCTGATTTTTTTCTCTTTTTCCATAATAAATCCTCCAATAATTTATAATATGGACAATATGTCCTAAATATATTATAGGACATATTGTCCTATTTGTCAAGGCTTTTTTGAAATTTGATTTATAATATTTATGAGGTGAAGAAACTATGTTTGTACGTATAAGAAATCTGCGTGAGGACAATGACCTCACACAGCGTGAAATTGCGGAATATCTTTTTTGTGACCAGTCGTTGTATTCAAAATACGAAAGAGGTCTGCGTGATGTACCCGTTGAAATAATTATACAGCTTGCGAAATTTTACAATACAAGTACAGACTATATTCTTGGTCTGACTGATTGTAAAAAGCCATATAAATGATAAAAACCATACAAAGCTAATAAAATGGCTGAGTATGGTTATTTTTTAGAGATGCCCATAACAAAAGGACAGCCGAAGCTGTCCTTATATTATGTATTAGGTTTATGCTACAGGGAGTGCAGTAATAAGCTTTGCGTCGTACTTCTGAATTGCAAGAGCATCAGAAGCTGTTAAGCCTTCATTGCCGTCAACATCGGCATTAGCAGCTCCCTGCTCTGAAAGCTTATACTTGTCTTCGTTGCAAAGATTCTGATATATTGCCGCTGCATCTGCAATTGTCACTACTCCGTCACAATTAGCATCTCCGGGAAGTGTTGCAGGCTTTGTTGGATTTGTAGGTGCAGTTGTGGTAATTGTTGTGGTAACTGTAGATGCTGTAGTTGTGGGAATTGTAGTAGTTACGGCAGTTGTTGTAGTTGTAGTAACTTCGGCAGGCTTCAAATCCATCATCATTTTGTGTAATTCCTCATCATACATCTTACAGCTTGTTCTGTCATAGTGTAAATCTGTAATATCCCACAAAACAGGACACATATCTCTTGTATAAGCCGCTTTGCATACAGATGAAATAAATCTTCTTACGGATTCTTCCTCTTTATTCTTCTTAGGACAGCCATATTCACCGATTATAACAGGAATTCCTTTGTCAACAAATGTAGTTTTCATCAGATCCATATTGCGTTCCAGTTCAGCAAAATCTGCATCTGTTCCCCATGTAGGAGATGCCTTGCCCCAGTCTGCATCTTCTTCAAGAATTGCAAATCCAGCAGGTGTATAATAGTGGACTGAAACTGCCATTCGATTTGCAGGGTCTGTGGGCATTTTAAAAAGTGAATCACAAGTAAGTTCTATGTCAGTATTATAACCCGAAATGAGCAAGTGACGCTGTGGGTTATTTCCTCCCGATGAACGGACAACATTTACAAATTCCTGGTTAATCTCATTGGCAAGAGCAAATGATTCTTCCTTGCCCTCGGAACCGCCCCAGCGATTCCATAAACTTGACCAGCCAAGTTCCTCATTCTGTGACTCGAAAATGAGATAATCGCCGTAATTCTCAAATTCATCGCACACCTGTTCCCAGATTCGTGTATACTTAGCCATACAATTTTCTTTATCTGTGGGGAAATTCTCAAACCAACCGCTGTCCCAATGGAGATTGACAATAGCATACATATCATATTCGAGAGTCCAGTCTACAACTTCACGGACAGCTGCCATATATTCGGGACTGATTGTATAATTATCCCCCATAAGATTTGACCATGCAACAGGTATTCTCAATGTATCAAAACCTGCCTCGGCATATCCCTTGATGATATTTTCTGTTATAACAGGGCTGCCCCATGCGGTTTCGTAGGATTCGGGAGTGCCGTCGCCCCATTGTGCAATCCAATCGCCGCAGGATTCATAGGTATTGCCGAGGTTAATGCCAATACCCATATCCTTTACAAGTTCAACGGTGGTAATGTTTCGCATCTCGCCATTTTCCTCTGCATTAGCAGAAAAAGGCAGAGCCGATACAGTCATAACAGCTGCTAATGTTGTTGATAAAATTTTCTTCATAGTAATCATTCCTTTTCTTGAGGGCATCTCTAAAAACCCCTTTTGAGAAAAAACAGCTATGCACGTCATCTGCTTCGTCAACCTCCCTTGGAGTGCGACAGCACGCCTTCGGAAGGTTTCCTTACAGCTGCCATACCTATCTGTTTTTCCTTTAACCAAACGAGTTTTTAGAGATGCCCTTAATTTAATTATCCCTTGATTTAAAAAATCAATCTCGCAGACTAATAACTGCTAACTTAATTATATCATTTAAAGCGATTCTAAACAATGAAATATAATATTTTATTATTGGAAAAATGTACTTTTTTCTCCATACTTTAAAATATATAGCGTTATTATGCCTAAAAAGCTTGTGACAAATTTGTGAAAAGTTACGAAATAATTGTCAGCTATTGCACTTATCGGCGATTTATGGTATAATATACATTGACAATTTTTTATCAATGATAGGAGTGCTGTTTATGGCTGAATTTGAAAAGATAATTCAGAAAATTGATGATTTTGTATGGGGAATCCCCTTGATTGTCCTCATTCTCTGCTGCGGAATTTTCCTCACTCTCCGTCTTGGAGGAGTGCAGTTCAGAAAGCTGTGGCTTGCTCTGAAATATATGTTCAGCGAGGAAAAGGATGGTAACGGCGAAATTTCAAGCTTTGGTGCATTATGCACCGCTTTATCAGCTACAATCGGTACAGGAAATATAGTCGGCGTTGCAACGGCAATTGCCGCAGGAGGTCCCGGTGCGTTGTTCTGGATGGAAGTTGCCGCATTATTCGGAATGGCTACAAAATACAGCGAGGGACTTCTTGCTGTAAAATACCGTATCAAAGACGGCAACGGAAAAATGCTGGGCGGTCCGTTCTATTATATTGAAAACGGTATGGGCAGCAAATGGAAATGGCTTGGAAAAATATTTGCTGTATTCGGTGTTCTTGTTGGTCTTATGGGTATCGGTACTTTTACTCAGATTAACAGTATCACATCAGCGGTAAATAACTTCTTTGACCCAAATAAGGAAAATGTGGTTTCTTTACTTGGAAGTGACTATACAATTGCTCAGATTGTGGCAGGTCTTATTATTACAGTTATGGCGGCTTTGATTATTATAGGCGGCATTAAGTCAATCGCAAAGGTTTCAGAAATCTTTATCCCATTTATGGTTGTAATTTATGTAAGCTGTTGTCTGCTCATAATCTTCTCAAATCTTTCATCAATTCCCAATGCTGTTGCTGAAATTTTCAAGGGTGCATTCGGTGCAAGAGCTGTTGCAGGCGGTGCTTTAGGAGCAATGATTGTGGCAATGCAGAAAGGTATTGCAAGAGGTATTTTCTCCAATGAAGCAGGTCTTGGTTCTGCTCCAATTGCAGCTGCTGCGGCTAAAACAAATGAACCTGTTCGTCAGGGACTTGTTACAATGACAGGTACTTTTATTGATACAATTGTAGTTTGCACAATGACAGGACTTACAATCGTTATGTCAGGCTGTCTTGAAAAAAATCCCCAATTGGAGGGCGTTGAGATTACAAATGCCGCATTTTGCAGCGGTTTGCCTTTCCCCGAAAAGGTTTCATCATTCCTCATTATGATTTGTCTGATTTTCTTCGCCTTTACTACAATTTTAGGCTGGAATTACTATTCCGAAAGATGTCTTTCATACCTTACAGCTTCAAATAATAAAGCAATTCTTACTTTCAGAATTCTTTACATCATTGCAGTTTTCATCGGACCTTATATGACAGTTTCCGCTGTATGGGGAATTGCAGATATATTCAACGGACTTATGGCAATTCCGAATATAATCGCTCTTTTCGCTCTTTCGGGAGTTGTTGCAAAAGAAACAAAGGATTATTTCAATCGTATAAAATAACTAAAAGCCGCAGATTTCCTGCGGCTTTTAGTATTATAACTTGATAATTCCGATTGACTGGAGCAGAAGAATAAGAAGAAGTATTGGTACAACGAATTTTATCATTACAATGTAAAGTGTCTTTCTGCTGAATTTCAGCGTACCCTGTGTTACCTCGTCTATAATGAACTTAGGCTTTACAACCCAGCCTATAAGCACACTTGTAAGGAATGCCACAAGAGGCATCATTATGTAGTTGCTGATGTAATCGAATATGTCGAGAATTTGTGCAACTGAACCGTTTGGAAGTGTGATTTCAAAGTAGAGTACATTGTAACCCATACAAACAATTACGGCTGTTACAAGAGTATATGCTGTTACGAGAAGTGTACTTTTCTTACGGCTTAAATTGAATTTATCCATAAGGCTTGAAACGATAGCCTCCATTACCGATACTGAAGATGTAACAGCTGCAAATGAAAGAACGATAAAGAACAGAAGTCCTATTACTTTACCGGCACCGCCCATTGCTGTAAATACCTTTGGCAGAGAAACAAATACAAGTCCGGGACCTCCTGCCATTCCCTCACGTCCGCTGAATGTGAATACAGCAGGAACAATCATCATACCCGAAAGGAAGGCAACACCTGTATCAAATATCTCGATCTGACCGACAGAGCTTTCGAGATTATCCTCCTTACGCATATAGGAGCCGTAGGTTACCAGAATACCCATAGCAATCGACAAGGAATAGAATAGCTGACCCATTGC
>CALFMA010000539.1 GCA_937880065.1 uncultured Ruminococcus sp. | reverse complement strand
AATTGCTCTGGGTAAGGAGAATGTTCATCTTCTCGGCTTCCATTGTCACGTTGGCTCGCAAGTTTTTGACTCGTCTGTTTATATCTCTGCTTGCGAAGTTATGTTAAACTTTGTAAGCGAAGTTAATTCTGAACTTAATTTTATTACTAAAGAATTAGATATCGGCGGTGGCTTTGGCGTAGGCATCCACAACACCTTAGAGGCGGCCACCTTCGGGCTGACATAGAAACACTTATATTATGTTTTGTAATCAAAAGGGAAATAAGCAGAAAAATCGGGATTGCAATTAGCGTGATTAGCAGAACGAGAGCGAAATCCCCAAGATACATAATATAAAATATTATGGCTGCAATTATAAGAATTAAATAAAATATTTTTATGATAAACATATCTGCTTAGTTCTCCGAAATTCCGGGGGCAGGAGTCTTTTTGATGATTTCGTTTATTATATCAGCGGCAGTCATTTCTGAAAGCTTTGCCTTTGAATTGAGAATTATACGATGTTCAAAAACATCACGGCAGATATAAGAAACATCATCGGGAATAACATAATCACGTCCCATAGCAACAGCGATTCCTTTTGAAATCTGCATAAGAGCAAGAGTTCCACGAGGGCTGATACCAAGCTTTATAAAGGGGTGATTTCTTGTTGCATTGGAAAGTTTAACGATATATTCGTAAATTCTGTCGTCAACGTAAACAGAAGAAATATGCTCCTGCAATTCAATAATAGTGTTCTCGTTAGCAACAGCGTTTACATTTTCAAGAGGTGCAGCATTGAATTTTGCCTTTAAGATTGAAACCTCGTCATTGAAATCAGGGTAACCCATACTAAGCTTTATCATAAAACGGTCAAGCTGAGAGTCGGGCAGATTGTGAGTTCCTGCTGAACCGATAGGGTTCTGAGTAGCAATTACTGTATATGGTTCGGGAAGCTTGTATGTATTTCCGTCAACTGTAATACTTTTTTCCTCCATAAGTTCAAGGAGAGCCGACTGAGTTTTGCTTGAAGTACGGTTGATTTCATCGGCAAGGAAAAGATTGCAGAAGGCAACACCTGAACGGAATTCAAAAGAATTTGTCATTTTATTGTACACAGAAAATCCTGTAATATCAGAGGGGAGAACATCGGGGGTAAACTGCATACGGTTATGTTCAAGGGAAAGAGCCTTAGAAAAAGCAAGTGCCATAGTAGTTTTACCTACACCTGGGATATCCTCAATGAGAATGTGTCCCTTGCAAAGAATAGCAAGGAGAGTTTTTATAATAATGGCATCTTTACCGATGACAGCTTTTTTTACTTCTGCCACGATATCATTAATCTGTTTAGCATAATACTGATTAGTCATATTTTATACTCCTAAAAATAAAATGTCTGTATACTGCTATAATTTTAGGCATATAACAGCATACAGATATATTATAACATATTATTAAATATAATGCAAGGAAAATATAGATATTTCTTTAACTACAGCATAATTGTTGCTTTTTTGTAATATTTCAGAGGTAAAAGTAAAATTATAAGGGCATCTCTAAAAACCCGTTTGATTAAAGAAAAAGCAGATAGGTATGACAGCTACAAGGAAACCTCCCGAAGGCGTGC
>CALFMA010000538.1 GCA_937880065.1 uncultured Ruminococcus sp. | reverse complement strand
AAAGTTTTAAGAGTAAAAAAATAAATATAACATCAGTATGTACCAGCCGTATCACACCGATACGGCTTTCTCTTACTCTGACCGCTGATACCTTACCGCCTTTTCAAAGTTAATGATGCCATTGATACGCTTGACCTCATCACTGCACATCAGACGAAGCTTGTACAGCGTTGCATCATCAACATCATTCATTGCCGCAAGCATATGCGTCAGCGCACCAAGCTCAACAGCAATTTTGAACATGGCACGAGACAGATTCTGTTCACTGCCTCTGACGATACCTTCGGTGATCGCTGCAAGCTGCGGTGCAATGAATTCTGTTGCAGTGTGTTCCTTGTTGAGAAGATAACCGCAGTAAAAGCGTACAGCCTTTTCAATAAATTCAGTTTTTGAACCGCAGTTGTCATGCTCATACAGCGCATTCACGATATCCATGGTATCGGGGTACAGATACAGCGGAAATTTGATTTTATCTACGGCGACATCATCCGAAATCCTCGTATTTTCGGCAGATGAAGCCTTTTTTGTTTTCTTTGACTCCATGATTTTTGCAAAACTCCTTTCCTGACTCCATAGTCATTCTTGTGATAAAACCTCGAAGAATCGGCGAGCTTTGCTCGTCCGATGTGATTGTTTTGGCGGCTGTGACGCCAAAACTTTAACCAGCAAACCAAAGACCTACCCCAAATCGGGGCAGAAGTCGGCAAATTCCGACCTCTGCGGACTTGCCCACAAAGCCCTCAAATTTCGCTTGACGGCTCGTGGGGTATCCTTTCCCGACTGCGACTCCCAAACCGCCACACAAGCGATTCTGGAGCGAACTGTGGGGCTTCAGTCCTCGGTCTGCTGTCCCGACTGGAACTGTTCCGTCGGTTTTGCCTTGCGTCCTGATCTCCTTTCCGGCTTCTTGTCAGCCATCATGTCAATGAAGTCACGCACGTTCTGAGGCACGACCTTCGTGTAGGTCTGCTCCACATACTTGTCAAGCTCTGCGGCAAGAGTCGTGTCCTTCTGACCGAGGTACATCTCAATTGCCGAGAGCTTTTCTTCATTGATGCTTACTGTGATTGTCTTTTTCATTTTCATCCCTCCTGACTTTCTTCTGTTGAAGGTTCTTCCATGGTTGCATATGAGATATACGGAATCTCAAGCCAGTGCGTCCAGCCACTTGGGAGTGTGGTTTTCACAACTCCTTGTTCCGTTCCCATGGCTTCGATGACCTCACCATTCCCGATATAGATACCGATGTGACCGTCCTGCCACACAGCAAGTCCGGGGACTTCGGGAATGGTATCAATCGTTCCTTTGACTGTTGCTGCATCAAACATTCCGTTTGCGGTTACATCAGCCATGCCGTTTGTTCCTACCTCAATTTCACCGCTGTCGGGATTGTACCAGCCGTAGCCCTTGATGAGACCAACGCAGTCTGCCGTTCTCCTTCGCATCCAGTTCTCACGGATGAAATCTTCAAAGCCTGTGACGTGTTCTCCGAACATGGAAGCCCTGTCCTGCAGGAGTTCCTCGGTAAGAATATTTCCATAGGTGCCATACACATAACCCCAACCGTTCTCATAAGCCTGCTTTGCCCATATCACAAGGTCAGTTGAGTTCTTCGTCTGTGCGTCCGTGAACATATACGGATTGATAACCACGTGACTGATGAGAGCATAGCTTCGCATGAAGTCCTCATATACAATTTCCAGTCCGTAGGTCTGATTGATGCTGTTGATGAGTGCTGCATCGTCTGGAGCGTATCTGAACAGATTCGCATAGGCATTGAAATCATCCACTGTCACATCCTCGAAGCAGGAGATATAGATCAGCTGTGCCTTGATGGTCTGCTCACGAACGCCCACCGACTCCATGGCAGATGCAATCTGCTGACCTGCGGATTCCATCTGTGCAATCTGATTCTGCTGTTCGCTGTCGAGAGACTGCATCCATGCCGCCTGATCGAAGTTTCCCGACACATCGGGGGGTTCAATTTCACCCATGGTCATCAGCACAGCGACAGGTGCAAAGAGCAGAAGAACCACACCCACAACGATACTCAGAATCACAATGCCGATCTTCTCTCTGGTTTCCTTGTCACCGAGGATATCCAGAGCGAGCTTTATCAAAATTTCTTTTATACAATCACCCCCAAAAAGAAAAGAGCCGACTGCTCTTGCAATCGACTCATGCTTCTTCTAAATATTCAATTGGCACAGCCTTTGTCAGCCATACGCCGTTTTCCGAGAGCCAGAATTCATAGCCCTGTCGGAACATTTCTCCTGTACGCACCTTGAAGATATGTGGCTTTCCGTGTCTGCTGCCTACATTCACAGCCGTTTCCATATCCTTTGACAGATGCACATACAGACGGGACTTCGGAATTAATCCCTCTTGGAGAATGGACTCCACATACTTTTCTCCCGTGCCATGGTAGAGAATCTCAGGCGGCTCTGCTTCTTTCAGTTCCACATCCACCTGAATGGAATGTCCCTGATTTGCTCGGATTTTTGTTTTATCCTCGTTGAAGCTGTAACGCTGTTTGTTGTCTGTACGCACGATTTCTTCAAGCATCGGCATATCAATCTGATACTTACCTGTAGCATTAATGCCTGCAATCAGTTCATCCACATCTGCCCAACCGTGATTGTCACGTTGCTCATTTCTTCATTAACAGCATCTTGAATTTCTGTTTCCAGACCTTTGATTTGAGTAGCGATAATCTCTGTCTTCCCCACTTGTTCAGCAACGATCTGATTCAAGCCTCGGATATTCCCTGCGTTTAACGTAGCGTTCTTAATCTGTCTGCTGACAAAGCCCCTGTTG
>CALFMA010000537.1 GCA_937880065.1 uncultured Ruminococcus sp. | reverse complement strand
GAGGAAATTCTCGGGAAACCCAAGGATAAAGAGGAATGCCGCCGATTTATGAATATGCTTTCGGGGCGTACTCATCAGGTTGCCACAGGCTGCTGCATTATCTCAAAGGGAGAAAAATTTTCCTTTACTGAAATAACCGATGTCACTTTCCGACAGCTTACAGCTGAGGAAATTGAGGACTATATTTCAACCGACGAGCCTTACGGCAAGGCAGGAGGTTACGGTATACAGGGAAAAGCCGCCCTGCTTATCGAAAAAATCAACGGCGACTATTTCAACGTGGTAGGACTTCCCCTGTCACGACTCAATCAAATGCTAAAAAATTACAAGGAGTAATAAAAATATGAAACAGACAGCATTTCACAACGGTAATATCCTTATCCCAAATTCTTCCGTGGATATGGAAAAATGGGCAGTTATTGCCTGCGACCAGTACACAAGCGAGCCTGAATACTGGGATGCGGTAAAGGCTGAAACAGAGGGCAGTCCCTCAACTCTCGGTCTTATTCTCCCCGAGCTTTATCTTGAGGAAAATGACGTAACACAGCGTATTGACGCTATCCACGACAATATGGACAAGTGCCTTGAAAACGGAATTTTCACAGAGTACAAGGACGCTATGATTTATGTTGAGCGTATCCAGAGCAACGGCATTGTCCGCAAGGGACTCATCGGAACAATTGACCTTGAAGAATACGATTTCTCAAAGGGCAGCACTTCCGAAGTTCGTGCTACAGAGGCAACTGTAATTGAGCGTATTCCTCCCCGTATAAAAGTTCGTCAGGGTGCTGCTCTTGAACTCCCCCACATTATGATTCTCATTGACGACCCCGATGAAACAGTAATCGAGGCTGTTGATAAGGACGCTATGACAAAGCTCTACGACACAAAGCTTATGCAGAACGGCGGCAGCATCAGCGGTTATCTCGTTGACGAGGCTGCACAGGGCAAAATCAATGAAGCACTTGCTGCTCTCGGCGATGCTGATACATTCAACAAGAAGTACAACCTTGAAAATTCTCCCGTACTTCTTTACGCAATGGGTGACGGAAATCACTCTCTCGCTACTGCTAAGGAATTCTATGAGCAGCTTAAAAAGGCAAATCCCGACAAAGATATGTCAAATCATCCTGCTCGCTATGCCCTTGCTGAAATCGTAAATCTCCACAGCGATGCACTTAAATTTGAGGCTATTTATCGCCTTGTATACGATGTTGACTGCGATAAGCTCATTGCAGGTCTTACAGATGCTCTTGCACTTTCCGATGCACCTGCTGACCAGTGGGTTGAAATCGTATGCGGCGGCAAGGAGCAGAAGCTCTACATTCACAACACATCTTCCAACCTTTCAGTTGGCTCACTTCAGAATTATCTTGACGGTTATATCAAGGAAAATGGCGGAAAAATCGACTATATCCACGGTATCGACAACGTAAAGACACTTGCTGAAAAGCACAGCGGAATTGCATTTATCCTCCCTGATATGGACAAGGCACAGCTTTTCCCCACAGTTATCAAGGACGGTGCACTTCCAAGAAAGACATTCTCAATGGGACACGCTGACGACAAGCGTTTCTACATTGAAGCAAGAAAAATCAGCGAATAATCGGCAAATACGAAAACAACGGGCGAGAATTTCGTCCGTTGTTTTTTGATTATTTCAAATTAATGTCGATAAACAAACCTTTTCGCTTACAACCACAACCATAGTTTCATAGGAATACTGATTGAGGTGAAGTCTTTCACGTTCACGCTCAGCCTCCCCGATTGTGTTGAAAATACGTGTATTCAGCTTTTCATCGCAAAGGTATGCACCCGTTCCCGTGTTGCGGATGACATAATTTAACTTAAAACGCTGATTGTGATTGATATGCTCGGGCTTCTTCTCAAAATTTTTTCTGTTCATGGGTTTATACCTCCGTTATTTTTGTAGAATTTCATTCAACAATTGTATTATACCATACTGTTGAAGATTTGTCAACAGCTTTTGAAAATTTCTTTTAAATTTTCTTATTTTTGGTAATTATACATCATTTACCCCCTTTATATCTCTTGTGAACATAGCATTTTGCTGAATTTCAACATTTCTGTTGATAACTTTCAAAAAGTTGTTGACAAAAAAGATACAGAATGTTATAATAAAGAAAATATTGCTCCACCAACTAACTCTTGAAGAATTATATGAAGCTTGGGGAGCAAAAGGCAAGGAAGAAAGCCGAAAGAATACTGCCGTATTGTGAGGTTTTCTGACGCAGAATTTTGCTCTCCAAGCAAAATAGAAAATTCAAGAGTTAATTGGGGGAGCAATAGTGACGAGGATTTACATTTATCGAAATACAGCCACATTTATTCACTAAGTATAACAAATTATGTTTTTATTTCTATTTGACACATTATTCTATATGTGTTATAATGAAATAAATTAGCAAAAGAAAGGCGGCGACTATTATTGCGTATTCTCATTTATGATGATGATTTAAACGCCTGCGTTATACTTCGTGAATTATTACACAAAGAGTCATTTACACAAAACAATGAAATTCTTATTGCAACTTGTTTACAGCAAGCTGAATTACATATAAAAAAAGGAATTGATATTCTTTTTCAAGATATAGAACTGAAAAATAATGAAAATGGCATAAAATTTGCTAAAGATATGAAATCAGCTAATCCTGATCTATATGTTGTATTTATAACAGCTCATATAAAATATTGTGAAGAAATCTTTGAAGCTTCTCCTGTAGGATTTATTTTAAAACCATTCACAGAAGAAAAAGTTCAACGTGTACTTCACATTCTTCAAAGAAGTATGATAAAAAACGACTATCTTAGCATTAGCAATTCCAAAGATAATATTATCCGCATTCCATTAAACGAAGTTGCATACATTGAAAATCAATACAGAAAGATATATGTGTATGGTTTACATCAAGTAATTATACATACTGTCAGCGGAATAAAGCTTTCAGAAATTGCCAAGCAGCTGCCAAACTACTTTATTCGTTGTCATCATAGCTTCTGTGTTAATCTTAATATGGTCAGAAGGATACAAAGATACTATTTTACGTTAACCTGCGGAAATTCTGTACCTGTCAGTCAAAAACAATTTGGTTATGCCAGAGAATCATTTATAAATTTTATGGGGGATAAACTATGATTGGAGCAGTCTATCTTATTAATAATATCATTCAAGCTATGGTTACTGTATTTTTCCTTGAACAAATAGCAAAACCTAAATTCCGATATAGTCTTACTTGTACAATCTGGATGATTGCTGTCACAATTATTTATTCATGTTGTGCCTTCTTCCCGATATTACAAGATATACAAGGATTTTTGCGTGCTTGCAATTCAGCATTGATGATAACTGTATTATATAAAGGGAAAGTTTTACGTAATTTTTTGAATTTCATATTATTATTGGTGATAAATACGATATTTGAATCTATTAGTATTTCAATTTGTATAAATGTATACGGTCTATCAACTGATACTATTAACATAACATCTACTTATCATTTTTGTTTTGTGATGCTATTATATACTGACCTTTGGTTTATAGCTTTATTAATGATAATTATTTTATATAAACGAAAAGATTTATGGATAAAAGAAAATCTTACACAGATTGGAATAATGTTTTTAGCTGTTTTAGTCCATTTTATTGCTATCATCATATATTATAGCGATATGTCAGTTTTAGATAATGTACACAATCAATTTATACAAATGTTCTTTCAGCTTTTATTATACATCATCCTCGTATTCAATTACTTCAACGCTCTGCGAACACGAAAACTGATGGAATCACAACAGACATTGAAAAATCTAGAAACTGAAATGGAACATAACTACAGTTACTATACTCTTGCTGATGAAAAATTCACAGAGATTTCCAAGCTTCGTCACGATATATTGAATCAGATTCAAACAGTTCAATATATTTTGCGAACAGAAAAAAATGAACATGAAGCCCGTCAAATAATGAAACGCATTGAGGAGCAGCTTGCTGAAACAAAAACAGTACAATTCTGTCCGAATCCCATTATCAACTCGGTACTTACACTAAAGATGAATACTGTAAAAGCAAGTGAAATAGAAACAGATATAGTTTTAAACGATTGTGAATCACTTCCGTTTGATAATTATGATATATGCAGTCTTTTTGCCAATCTTTTTGATAATGCAATAGAGGCGTGCCAAAAACTTGATAAAGAAAGCAAACGTATAATTACAATAAGAAGTGGTATAAAAAATGATTTTTTTGTGCTGAAAATAACCAATAGCTGCAAAAATTTGCCTGATTTGAAATCAGGCAAAAGACCTAAATCAGATAAGGGCTCCAAAGAACATGGGTTTGGTACTAAAATCATTGATAGTATCACAAAAAAGTATAGCGGAACTTTTACTATACGATTCGACGATAATATAGCAACAACTGTAGTAGCATTAAAAATCGCATCTACAGAAACAACAAACATAAATCTGAGTGTTTAGCATAAGTTAATTAAAAAATGGCGCTGTAAAAAAAGTGAAACCAAAAGTCCGAGTGAGCCATGGAAATGGTCTAC
>CALFMA010000536.1 GCA_937880065.1 uncultured Ruminococcus sp. | reverse complement strand
ATGTAGAAGAAATTCAATATAATACCGATTTTGAAGGTGTATATATATTTGAAGTTGTTTATGTTGCTTCTTCTGATTTCGCTGAAGGTACTGTTACCGACCAGGATCCAAAAGCAGGTGAGTCACTTGCTAAGGGTGGTGTTGTAAAACTTTATGTTGCAAAATCAGGTTGTATGCGCCATTATTCGCTTTAATAGCGCAAGAAAAAGGCAGTTAAGCGTCAAAATCTCCATAGTTTCTTCACCATTTTGGCAAAAAACGTCAAAACCTTGAAGTAAAATTTTCAAAATTTCAACAAGACAAAAAAGAGGCTTTTTGAGCCTCTTTAATCTGTTCGACAAATTGGAATTTTTACGTTCTTTTAGGTTTTATCAATTCACCTATCATTGCACCGCCAATAATACACACAGCACCGATAATTTGTATTACGGTCATTTTTTCACCGAGTAATAGTGCGGCAAAAACAACCGCTGACAAAGGTTCCAAATAACCGCATACCGCAACTGTTTGTACAGGAAGTTTTGCAAGTGGTGAAAAATAGAGATAACAACCAATTCCTGTGTTTAGAATACCAAGTATCAAAATCCAACTCCAAGCAGTTGCAGGTACATTGATAATAAATCCTTGTTTAATTCCTGTAAAGACTGCAACGGTCAAGAAACTGACGCAAAGTTGTATTACGGAGTTCTCCATACCACTGATATTTTTTGATTGCTTGTTGAGTGTTACCATAAAGAAATACATTATCGCTGACATTGCACCACAGAACAATCCCCAAGAATTACTGCTACCAACAGCATTGCCGTTTACAAGGAAAATACCAACAAGTACGGTCACAAAACCCAATAGCTTAGGTGCTGTCAGTTTTTCATGAAAGATAATCGGCGATAGTATCATTACAATGACAGGACCGCAATAATAAAGGAGCGAAGATAAACTCACACCTATTTGTTGATATGCTTCGTATAGGAACATCCAACTTGCTCCCATAGCAACACCGGACAAAACAATAAAGACGGTATCCTTTTTATTTTCTTTTATATGGAACTTACCTTTACTAAGTAAGAATAAAACAATCAAGAGGATACTGCCGATTAGTGTTCGCAGAAACACTATTTCGTAACTGTTAAGTGGTATATGACTTGCAACTATTCCGTTAAGACCAAACAGCAATAATGCTGATATGTATTTAATAAATGCTTTACTATCCATTGGGTACATCTCTTTCAAATTCTTATTTTTCGGTCTGTCCAACCACCTATATTATACCACACTTTGCAGATAATTGCAATAAAAAATCTCCGATGAAATCATCGGAGGGAAATTGTCACTCTTGCTCAAAATAGATGACATTTAAGAATATGTTCGGTTTTATAAATTGGAATTTAGCGAACCCTTTCAACAGTCGCAATTTCAAATCCTACTTTCTTGTATAACATAAGAGCATTGTTATTCCATTTTGCAACGTGTAAGGTAATCGGTTCATTGCCTTTTTCTCTAATATGTTGCATTCCCCATAATAAAAGCTGTTTGCCATATCCTTTATGTTGAAATTTCTTGTTTACTATTAAATCATCTATTTCATTACCATAACATGCAATTGAACCAATGATTTCTCCTTGATTTATAAGTAAATAGATATCCTTAACCTTTTCAACAATTTGTTTGTACTCATTCAAAAAATTATATGGGTGAATATCAAGTGCTTTTCTCATTTCGTAAAAACATTCATTGTATATTCTCATATATTCTTGAAAGAACGCCACTTCAAAAGGAATGCAAACAATATCACTTTTTTCAACACTATCATTAACATACTTCATTTCATATGCTATTATTTCCATTGCTTTATCAACTCCACAAATTCAAATTTGTCGGTCTGTCCGACCACATATATTATATCACATTCCGCAGATAATTGCAACAAAAAACCTCCGATGAAATCATCGGAGGGAAATTGTCACTCTTGCTCAAAACAGATTACATTTTATTTTAGCTGTTTTCTTCAATGGTATCTATAATGACATCTATACCGTTTTCTTCAAGTGCTTTTATTGTTTCGTCTGAAATAAAACCCTCTGAAATAGTTATGCTTTTCAGAGAATCCATATCTGTAAGACCGGAAATATCTTCTATATAGATGTTATACAAACGGAGTTCTTCAATATTATCAAAAACTGAAAATTGTGAGCTGTCCCTGAGATAATAATTATAAGGCTCGTAATCATTTCCGGTATTTTCTTCAGCAATGATGCAGTCATCTATTTGAGACCTGCTCAGAATAAGAGTCTTCAAAGAACTACAGTCAGCAACACTTTGGAAATTCTTTACAGACATAGATGAAATATTCAACCATTCAACAGAACTGTTATTTATGCCATTCAAATCAACTTCGGAACCTCTAAAAATGTCCAAGTTTTTCAGATTCGGCTGTTTATTTACCATTTCAATAAAATCATCAGAATATTCTTCCTTAGTATTGAAAACCATCAGCGTTTCAAGATGTTCAAATACTGTAAGCTGAGAAAAAAGGTCACCGGGAGAACGGTGTACAAGCATATCTCTTATTTCCGAGCATCTGTTCAGTTCATTGATATCAACGTCTTCAAGATGCACATTTACTTTCTCAATGTCCCTTTTGACAAATTCACCTTCCAGATTAACATAATTATGTCTGAAAAACAGTATGGCACCAATGATAATAATTGCAGTTATCACAAAACACAGTATCACTTTCAAATGCTTCTTCATTATAATTATACCCCCTCGAAAACTTGATTGAGATTTGCCAGTCGTTCAGTTTTCTTATATTATACCACACTTTATATAGAATTGCAATAAAAAACCTCCTATGAAATCATCGGAGGTTTTACTGTCAATATGTGACGAATTAAACACCTTCAAAAAACAACAGAACATCTCCTAGAACATAAATGATAAACATTTCGAAAACATATAGCTTAATCTTTGTTTTGTTCTTGCATTTCTCAATCAGCAATATGATAATCTGACAAATTAAACAAGCTACAAATATGTACCACAATCTGAAGAAAGTAATAATAAAGGTCGTTGAATACGCTTCCAGTCCATAATGTAAAGTTTGATCACCAAATAAACCCAATGATACACCATTTTTTATACTTGTCAGGCTTGTTACAATTAACATTACATACGGAATAAAGGAAATCCAAAAAAGAATTACATTAGATTTGTTTTTCATATCATCACACTCTCTATTTAAAAATCGTCATACCATAATGTGAAAACATGCGGCATTATAAACAAAAAAAGCCATGCATTTGCGTGGCTTTTAAAATGGTTGGGGTGGAAGGATTTGAACCCTCGAATGACGGAGTCAGAGTCCGTTGCCTTACCGCTTGGCGACACCCCAGTTTCGATTTATTTTTGTGCTGTACTCATTCAGCTTTTATATTATAACACACTTTTTCGGGTTTGTCAAGGGTTTTTAAAAAATTTATTTTTTAATTATATATTTCTATTGCAAAATCCCGAAAATACGGATATAATATAATAAATAGTACACTTGTAATGCGTTACCACTTTGTTTTGGTAAAATTAAAAATCGGGAGCATCATAATGAAACGACTTTACTTTATTGTAAATCTTGTGGCAGGAAAAGCCACTATAGGCTCAATGCTGGGCGATATATTAGACCAATTCACAAAATCAGGCTATGAAGTCACAATTCACATAACGCAAAACGGCAAAGACGCACGTGAAAAGGCAAAATATGCCTGTTCCGCAGGCTATGACCTTATCGTATGTGCAGGCGGTGACGGCACGTTAAGCCAATGTCTCCACGGAATTATGGCAAGCAAAAATAAGCCTCCCGTGGGTTATATCCCCGCAGGTTCAACTAACGATTTCGCACGAACTTTAGGAATCCCCAAAAACACCATGGACGCTGTGAAGTGGATTACCCACGGCACACCTATGGAAATTGACATCGGCAGCTTCAACAACCGCTATTTCACCTATATAGCTGCATTCGGAGCAGTCACCAACGTCACATACGAAACCTCACAGCAGGTGAAAAACGTCCTCGGTCACGCTTCATATATCCTCAACGGACTTACTCAGCTTACAAATCTCCGTTCAAAGCTTATGCGTATCGAATACAACGGAAATGTACTGGAGGACGATTTCATTTTCGGTATGGTGACAAATTCAGGCTCAGTTGCAGGACTTCTTTCAATGAACGATTTTGTCCTTGATGACGGACTTTTTGAGGTTACGCTGATTAAAAAGCCTGCAAATATCGTGCAATTGCAGAAAATAGTACACTCCTTGCTGAACATCTCCGTAGAGATTGACAAGGAGTATATCAGATCTTTCCGCACCGACAAAATAACCTTTACTGCCCTCAATGATGAGCAGATTTCATGGACTCTTGACGGCGAATTCGGCGGCGATTTGCCTGTAAATGTGGTTGAAAACCATTGCAAAGCCATTCGTTTTATGGCAGGGGACCGTGACCAGTCGATTTTCTCTGATCCCAACGCTATTTCGTAGCACTAATTCTATTTCGTAGCCTCGTATGCCTCTCTGACAGCTATGCTAAGCTGATCAGCACAGGAAGTAGGACGCATTCCGCAGGTGTTTCCACGGAGTTTAGACTCAATCTGCTCCACGGTGTAGCCGTCCACAAGCTTTGAGATAGCCTTGAGGTTGCCGTTGCAGCCGCCGAGGAAACGAACATTTGTGATAACATCGCCCTCAATGTCAAACTTGATTTCCTTTGAGCATACCATTTTAGTTTTGTATGTGTATTCCATAATTGCACCTTTCTCCCCTGCTTTTGCTGGGGAATTTTTATTTTTCAAGAAGTTTTATCAGTTCTCCCCAACCGCCGATGTGGTGGAATGGGAAGTCAATTTTGCTTATGTCGTTGAGCTTATGAAATCTGTCGTAAATATCGCTGTTATCGTACAGCACAGGAAAAAGTCCTGCATTATTCGCACCAATTACGTCAACATCAATAAAATTGCCGCAATACCATATTTCCTCCGCCTTGAAGCCCGATTTGCGTACTGCTAAATCAAAAAGATGTCTGTCGGGTTTGCGGAAAATATATTCGCTTGAAGTCATAATAAACTCAAATTTATGTTCTGGGAAAAGTTCCGCCATAACTCGTTCAAGAGCGTTTCCCGACCAGCATAAATTGCTGATAATTCCCGTTTTTATGCCCTTTTCAGTAAGTGCTTTCAGCATTTTATCTGCATCTGGAGTCATTATGTTATCCCCTAAAGTGGTGGAAATAATCCACTCCGCTTCTTCAATTGAAATCGACAGCTTTATGCCGAAATATTCCAGTACATAGCGGAGAAAATGATGCTCGTGAATTTCAATGAGTTCACCTCTCAGCTGTCTGATTTCATCAAAAAGCTGCTTTACGAAATCGCTGAACTGCTCCTTTGTCACATTATGGGGATTTTCCGTAATATAGGGGAAAATCGCACTATTTCCCTCAGTCATTTTATAAATAGGGTCTTGTATGAGAGTTCCGCCATAGTCAAATAAAATCATTTTAGGTAATTTCATAGGGACTCCTCTCTGTTACACGGATAATTCTGCAATGATTTCATACAGATTTTTATCTACGTTTGCTTTAAACACAATGTTATCCCTGTTTTCCAAAAACCATGCGTAGGACTTCTTCAGGCCTTCTTCAAAGT
>CALFMA010000535.1 GCA_937880065.1 uncultured Ruminococcus sp. | reverse complement strand
CAATGCCCTGCTCGATAAGCTCAACTGCATAATAACCCATACGTGTAGCCTCAACTCTATCTCTGAGAGTAGGGCTGCCACCTCTCTGAACGTGACCGAGAATAGTTGCTCTTGCTTCAATTCCTGTCTTTTCCTGTAATGCAGTTGCGATTTCCTGTGAATGACCAACACCCTCAGCAACGATTACTACGAAATTCTGCTTGCCCTTTGCTTTCTTTTCAAGCATTGTATTAGCAATAGCGTCGATATTGTAAGGAACTTCCTGTGTGATGATATCTGTTGCACCACAAGCAATACCTGTGTTAACTGCAATATGACCTGCACCACGTCCCATAACCTCAACAACAGAAATTCTGTCGTGGGACTGTGATGTATCACGAAGCTTATCTGCAAGCTCCATAGCTGTATTCATAGCTGTATCAAAACCGATTGTATAATCTGTGCAGGAAATGTCGTTGTCGATTGTACCGGGGATACCAACACAAACCATGCCCATAGCAGAAAGGTCAGCAGCACCTCTGAATGAGCCGTCACCACCGATTACTACAAGTCCTTCGATACCGAGTTCGTCACACTTAGCCTTTGCCTTAGCAACACCCTCCTGTGTTCTGAATTCTGGGCATCTTGCTGTGTAAAGGATTGTACCGCCCTGATGAATAATATCAGAAACACTTCTCTCGTCCATCTGGAAAACGTCACCGTTGATAAGTCCGTTATATCCTCTGTGTACGCCGTAAACCTCCATACCCTTGCTGAGAGCACTTCTTACAACTGCTCTGATAGCAGCATTCATTCCGGGAGCATCTCCGCCACTTGTAAGTACACCAATTTTTCTACTCATAATCAAATTCTCCATTCTGCTATTTGCATATATTGAGCCGGTTACGGCTATTATTCCATATACATATTATTTTACCTCTTTTTAACAAAAAAGTCAAGACTAATCCTTGCTTTTTTTGAATTACAGAGATTTTCAGTTGATTTGCACAAATTTCTATTCATAGTAAGAGATATTTGTACATTATATCAAGCCGATATTTTCACTTTTTATGTTTTCAAGAAGTTCATTATATGATTCGCTATTTATACAAAGGCTGATTTTATTTCTCGGACGCACCATTTTCTTTGTGTCCGTAAGAAAAAAGCATACCTGTGTATTGCCTTTATATCGCTGTGAAAGTCTTTCAAGAAATTCCACAGGTACTTTATCCGAGGGAGTTTTTACGCAAAGCTGCATATGCTCCGTCAGATGAGAAAATTCATCCTCCCCTGCTATACTTCCGCAGATTACCGATACGCTGTCATCTTTTTTGGAAATTTTTCCGTTAACAATTACAATTGCATCGGTATTCAGCTTTGATGCCGTGAGCAGAAACAAATCAGGAAATACAACTGCATCAATCTCACCTGTTTTGTCCTCCAAGGTAAGAAATGCCATTTTAGAGCCTTTTTTTGTGTCGTAAAGCTTTTTTTCGCCGATTACGCATAGAAGTTTCACTTCCTGCTCGTCCTTTGTATTTTCATATGAAAGTTCTCCAA
>CALFMA010000534.1 GCA_937880065.1 uncultured Ruminococcus sp. | reverse complement strand
CCTACGGGAACGTATCCACCCTCAATTACTGCCTGCTGCCCCTCGTTTGAGAGTATCCAGTTTACCATCTTTTCTATTTCGGGATTGTCGTTATTTTTATCGTATACAGCATAATTATAGTTAAGTAAGGGGTAAGTAAGGTCATTCATGGTCTCTTCCGTTGGGCCGATACCGTTGACCTTTATAAACTTTATCTTGCCTGCATCAACGTACATATTTGCAGCATAGGAATATACACTGTATCCTATGGAGTTTATGGCGTTATCGTAGGATGCAAGAACCTCAACAAGGCCGTGCATATCATGCGGGGTCATATAGGTGTTGGGCTCCATAAGGGGTGTATCACCCATAAAGAGCTTCATATAATTCTGGCTGCCCGAGGTTTCGTTTCTTTGGAAGGCTTCAATCTTTTCGTTTTTACCGCCGACTTGTTTCCAATTCGTTATCTCTCCTGAATAAATGCCCTGAATCTGTTCTGTTGTCAGTGATTCAACCGGATTATCTTTATTTACAAAGAAAACAAAGGCTTCCAGTCCCACAGGAACATATACAAGTTCCACGCCCTTTTCCTCGGCATATTTCTTCTGTTCCTCTGAGGGTGCGGCACAGAAAAGAATATCAGTTGTGCCGTCAACAATTGCCTGATAGCCACGAACTGTATTTTTATACTGCATTTTGCTGTCCTCTGCAAAATTTTCGCCGTAATAGTTATCATCGGAAAAGCTGCCGCCCTCGAATGTAACTGAGCCTTTCGGGTAGACATTTTCAATTACAGAGGCATAAACTGGAACAAGTGCAGCTGCTCCGTCAAGTACAGGCAAATCCTCTGTAAGCTTCAACGATGAGTCAATATGTGCAAGTTCCGATCCCTCCTGATGGGGCAGATACTTCCCTACATCAATCATTTTTGCCTGTGATGCATCGCTGAAATTGTTGGATAACCGACCTGTAAACAGCTTGTACATACTGAGGTTAAACAAGCCGAAAATTGCCGCAATTCCCGCAAGTACAAGTATTTGTTTTATAGTTTTGGAACTCTTTTTCATCTCACCAAAGCTCCCTTGCTATAAATTCAATAATGGAACAATGCTGATAGGCATAAACGGCATATGCAAGGTGTGCCAATGTTAGAATAACACAAATTGCAAGGACTGCCAAAAGAAAAATATTGAATGTCTTGTCTTTCATTTTTTCTCCTTACATAAAGGCAACAGCCATAAATGACAGCAAAATAAGTCCGATTACTACCGCAGCAAACACACTCATAATAATAATTGAAATTATAAGCAGGGTTTTACGCTTTTTAATCTCCGCCGCTGAAAAAGTATCGGGTTTTTCCTTATTCTTTCTAACAGCTGATACATAGCGGCAAATGCTGACTATCAGAAAAGCAATTGCAATTATTGGAATTAACATAAACAAAATGCTGTATATAAAACTTGATATCATAATTTACAACCTCCACATTATAATATATTATCTTAATTCAAGACAGTTTTCGGTTGAAGCTGTACTAAACAGGCTTTCAAATATTTCAAAAGTTTCATCGCTCATTTTGCGGACAAAAGCCGAAACAGATGTTGTCATTATCCTATCATTTTTATCAAATCGAAGCGGTTTTTGTGACGCTTTATTTTTGCCGAAAAGCATTGTTTTTACAGTTTCTATGGGAATAAGCCTGGGATAAATTTCCGAACCGTTTCCGCTTGCGGCAAGCTTGGCACAGCAGGTCTGCGGTTCTTGATGAGGAAGATGCGGTATTTCATTCAGCATATCCGAATGGTAAATCTGCTTAATATTATCGGGAAGCTTTTCAACTATTTCTCCCTCAATTCCGTTATATTTGACGGTTTTATCGTCAACCACATATCCTGAGCCGCCCTCCCACATCACGAAATCTCCATACACTCCCTCGGTGTAATAAAGTACGCCTTTGGGAATAAGAGCAGAGTGATATGTGCCAAGTTCACGCATGGTATAGTCAAATGCACATTCGATTTTCTCAACTTGCAGACGAGCCATAACCGCCAGCGTTCCATTCATAATTGTAACAGGATAAATAATATCACCGACTTTTACAGCTGATATTGACGGCATAACCTGATGCTGACTGCCATAAACGACCTTGAAAGGTCCTTTGTCACCTTTTTTCTGCAACTTTGTAACATAATCCTTACTCCAGTATACTATATGTCCTGCCATACAATCACCTCATTCACCTTTGATTTGTAAGACTATTATCCGCCCATTATCGGGGGCGGCAAATCTCTGATAAAGCCGCAACTTTAACAAAACGGCTTACTAATTGAAACATCCCATTTTGTATCGCCCATAAGCATATCAATAACGTGATTTCTGTCCCAGACAGCCGCTACTTCTAAATCCTTGCATTCTTCAAAAGTACAAGGCTTTATTTTGCCTTTGTGATAGATACTGCCTTTGCCAGTAATCGCATCTACAACAACTTTAGGCGGTGCCCATGCTTCATCATCACAGCTGAAAGGTCTATTGCCAACAATCTTCCATATTCCGTCTGTCAGCAAATCTTTATAAACACAAATATATCTGAAATAAACTTCTTCCTCGGGAACTTCGGCATAATCATCATAATCGCCGTCATAAAAAGCCAGCGTACCTTCCTTGAATAAACGGGCATACTTCTTTTTTTCGTTAGGCAAAGATATTTCATATATGTCACCAAGTTTCAACCGCTTTCTTCTTGACATAACTATCCTTTCAAATTTCGAATTAATTTCCTCTCTGCGTTTTTTATATTATATCACACATTTTCCATTCCGTCAATGACAATGAAAGATTAAAAACGATTATGAATTCTCACAGGGGTGATTGTGGAAAAACGTGTATTCCGTACCATTCTTGCGGATAGGAATAACGTAATACAGCCGATTGTTAGAAAATTGAGATATACCAATGCCCTCGGCAGTTTTTCCGCCAAGGGCATTTGTTTTATCATTAAGGAACCTCTAACCCCATTATTAAATTTCAGCCTTTACAGCAATATTGAGGATTTCAGCAACATCAGCAGCGGAAAGCTGAACAAATCCGCCTGTTTTGCCGTCGCCAAGTCCGTGCTTTTCAACGAGGAGGGGAATGTCCTCAGCCTTTGCACCAAGTTCTGCAAAGTTAATGGGCATACCGATACTGCGGAGGAACTTTCTGAATTCCTTGATACCTGCCTTAGCAGTTGCTTCGGGATTTTCAAAATTCATCTCGCAGCCCCAGATTCTAACAGCCATCTGTGCAAATCTCATAACATTGTGATTCATTACGAAATCCATCCATGCAGGCATTACAACAGCAAGTCCTGCACCGTGAGCAACGTCATAAAGTCCCGATAATTCGTGTTCTATGCCGTGGCTGTTCCAGTCCTGATCTCTGCCGACACCGACAATATCATTATGTGCAACTGTTCCTGCCCACATAATATTTGCTCTTGCCTCGTAATTATTTGGGTCCTCGATAACTCTTGGAACTTCCTTTATCATAGTGAGAAGTACAGCCTCGCAAAGTCTGTCTGTGATTTCAACTTCCTTAGTATTTGTGAAATAACGCTCAAAAACGTGAGCCATAATATCTGTAGCACCGCAGGCTGTCTGATATGCAGGGAGTGTGCAGGTAAGCTGTGGATTGAGGATTGAAAATCTTGGACGGAGTAAATCCGAACCTGTATCACGTTTCAGCATACCATCTTCTTTTGTAACAACTGACGCACCTGAACCCTCACTTCCGGCAGCTGCAATTGTGAGAATTGTACCGATAGGGAGAGCCTTTTCAACGGGCTTTCCTGTGCCGTAGAAGTCCCAGAAATCGCCGTCATATGGTACACCGAGAGCAATTCCCTTTGATGAGTCGATACATGAGCCGCCGCCTACTGAAAGAATGAAATCCACATTTTCCTTGCGGCAGATTTCAATACCCTCATAAATCTTAGTATCACGGGGATTTGGCTGAACTCCGCCAAGTTCCACATAGGGGATATTTTCGCTGTCAAGGGATTTTTTCACACGGTCAAGAAGTCCTGAGCGAACTACAGAGCCTGAACCGTAGTGGATAAGCACCTTTGTACCGCCGTGCTTTTTAACGTATTTTCCGCATTCGTTTTCTGTTTCCTTGCCGAAAACAAATTCGGTAGGGCTGTAAAATTGAAAATTGTTCATGTTTTTTTCCTCTCATTAATTATTTCTCTGTGGATATAATCCCACCATTTTATTGTACAATAGAATGAGGGATTTGTCAAGTAATTTTGACAATATAACAAAAATTGATTAGTATGTCTTTACTTTAGCAAAAATGTGTGATATTATAGTATAGAAGAAAGCCACAGGGCTAAAACTAAAGGAGATTAATTATGAAAAAGTCAACATTCACACGTATTTTAACAGCTATTGCAGCTGCATCAATGCTGTCATTCACAGGCTGTAACGGCGGCGAAAGCTCTACAGTAACTGAGTCTGATTCTTCAAGCGAGGTTACTGAGGCAACTGACGCAACAGAGGCAACTGAGGAAGCTACAGAAGAAGTAACAGAGGAAGTTACAGAAGCAGCTGACGCTGACCAGTCACTCCAGAAAGTTCTCGACAGCGGCAAGTTCATCCTCGGTCTTGATGCAACATTCAAGCCTATGGGTTACACAAACGAGAACGATGAAATCGTAGGATTTGACATTGACGTTGCTGAGGAAGTTTGTACAAGAATGGGCGTTGAGCTTGTAAAAGAGGGCATCAACTGGGAAACAAAGGAACAGGATCTTAATGCAGGCAGAATTGACTGTATCTGGAACGGTATGTCCGTAAGCCCAAGCCGTGCAGAGGAAATGAACCTTTCCGAGCCTTATATGACAAATGCTATGGTATTTGTTGTTCCTGCAAGCAGCGATGTTGAGAATATGGATCAGCTTGCTGATAAGATTATTGGTGTGCAGAACGGTTCAACAGCAGAAGAAATTCTTATGGCATCTGAAATCGGTTCAACAATCACAGAGCAGCCTATGGCAACAAATATCGAGGCACTCCAGCAGATGGAACTCGGTCTTGTAGACGCTGTATTCCTTGATTCTATCGTAGCAAACTATGAGATTACATCAGCAGGCAAGGATTACAAGGTACTTCCCGACGGTCTTGAGGAAGAAGAATACGCAATCGGTTTCCGTAAGGCAGACCAGGCACTTCGTGACGAGGTTCAGAAGATTCTCAGCGAAATGAAGGCTGACGGCAAGCTTGGCGAAATTTCAACAGAGTGGTTCGGCAGCGATATTACAACAGTTAAGTAAGGATATTACGTAAAAAATAAACCGTACAGGAAAATCTCGCTCCTGTACGGTTGTTTTTTAAGATGCCCTTATACTAATCCCTTTTAATCCTCTCCCTCGGTGTATTCAAAGGCATCGGGTGGAGATTTTTCTTTTTTGCAGAATTGCGTTTCGTAAAGCTGTGCATACACGCCGCCCTGTGTTATCAGTTCATCATGTGTGCCACGCTCCGCAATTACTCCGTTGTTGATTACGAGAATTTCATCTGCACTTAAAATAGTTGAAAGTCTGTGTGCAATGAGTATGCTTGTTCGGGATTCGATAAGCGGCTCAATTGCGTCCTGGATTTTCTGCTCGGAAATTGAATCAAGGGCAGAAGTTGCCTCGTCAAAAATCATAAGTGCAGGATTTTTCAGCAGAACTCGTGCAATTGAAATACGCTGTTTTTCGCCCCCCGAAAGCTTCAATCCACGGTTGCCCACAATTGTGTCAAGCCCTGTTTCCTGCTTTTCTACAAAGTCGTAGATGTTAGCCTTTTTGCAGGCTTCAATCAATTCTTCCTCTGTGGCATCGGGTTTTGCATAAAGTAGATTTTCACGGATTGTACCGTTGAAAAGATATGTTTCCTGACTTACTATGCCGATATTTTCACGGAGATAGGACAAATCAAGCTTGCGTACATCTACATTGTCAAAGCTTACAGTTCCCGAAACAGCGTCCCACAATCTTGGAATAAGATTTACAAGGGTACTTTTTCCCGAACCCGACGGTCCGACAACAGCGATACATTTTCCGCTTTCGAGAGTGAAATTCACATCTGAAAGAATTTGTCTTTCCTTTTCATAGTAAAATCCCACATTTTCAAATTTAACCTCGCCCTTTGCAGGTTCTGTGGGAATTATCGCATCAGCAGGGGATTCGATTTCCACAGGCATATCGTAATATTCAAAAATTCGGGTAAACATCGCCATTGAGCGAATCCAGTCAACCTGAATATTCAAGAGCTGATTTACAGGGCCGTACATTCTGCCAAGCAATGCCACAAGAACGGTAATATCGCCCACGGTGAGAGAGCTGTCGTACTTCATCATAAGTATTCCGCCGGCAAGATATAACAGCATAGGTCCGATACTTGAAAATGTGCTTAATGCAACTCTGAACCAGCGGCCAGCCATACCCTCACGGATATTCAGCTTCACCATTCGCTTATTGGCTTCTTCGTATTTGTTATACTCAACTTCTTCCATACCGAAAAGCTTCACTAAAAGCTGACCGCTGACGGACATAGTTTCGTTGAGAATGCCGTTTATTTCATCACTGCAGGTCTGTGATTCGGCGGTAATTGACCAGCGTGTCTTACCTGCGCTTCGTGTCGGAATTATAAAG
>CALFMA010000533.1 GCA_937880065.1 uncultured Ruminococcus sp. | reverse complement strand
ATATAATATTTAGCGACATATCCGCCTTGGACACATTCATGTGCTCTGACTATACAATCAATATTATTCTTTTTCAAAAACTCTTCCATCATGAAAAGATAATCAAAAGCTATCTGATAAATTCAAAAGTCGAAAACACCACATTTCCAGTTAATGTCGATGAAGCAGAACAAATAATCGAAAATGCAAAGGCTTTGGCAGAGGGTCTTACAAAGCGGGGTATCAACTTGGTTTCAGGGGGTACAGACAATCACTTGATGCTTGTTGACCTTCGTTCAGTTGGCATTACAGGTAAAGAGCTTGAACACAGACTTGACGAAGTTCATATTACAGCAAACAAGAATGCCATTCCTAATGACCCTGAAAAGCCATTTGTTACAAGTGGTGTAAGAATCGGTACTCCTGCTGTTACAACAAGAGGTCTCGGCGTTGAGGAAATGGAAAAGATTGCTGAGTACATCTTCCTCTGTGCTACAGATTTCGAGAACAAGGCTGACGAAATCCGTGCAGGCGTTAATGCTATCTGCGAGAAATTCCCACTTTATAAGTAAAAATGACCTAAGGGGCGGACGTTCTGTCCGTCCCTGCGTTTTATGGAGAAATTATGAAATATACACTTTTAACATTGCTTTTATCAACATTTTTATTTGCTGCCACAGGATGTAAAAGTTCTGATGAAACTGCACAAACTCAATCACCCACAGAAACAGTTACAACAACTGTTACAACAGCGACTGAAACTACATCAACACAGCAAACTACAACAACTATGACAAAACCAACCGAAACTACGACATCTCAGACAACTTCAACTGAAACTACAACAACACAACAACCTACTACACCTCAGATAACACCAACTGAAACTATAACAATACAAGAAACTACAACTGCTGTAATTACAGAAACTACTACAGAAGATACTGAAATAGAAATTCTTGAATTTATATCAATTGAAATGTATGGTTATCTTGTGGAAGATTTAAAAATTTTTGACGGCACTCAACATGTTACATATAAAAACCATGCTTACTATTTAATGCATAATGCAGAACCCTATTCAGATTCTCTCTACGGTCAGATTACTTGTGAAGAAGATGTTATAAAAATTGCTCGGGAAATTTTTGCAATAGAACGTGGAGATGAATTTGTAGAACTAATTGAATCAGAATATATAGAAATGGATGGCGAGCTTGTGAAATATGAAAGAAATGTACCGCCATATACTGTTGAATATTACGATGAGTATGATGTGTGGTATATAAACCCCAATGCCCCCTCTGGCGTAACAGAAAATGGAATAAAATTCGGTACTCCCTCAATGCCGCCATATCTGCTTATTCGTGGCGAGGACGGGAAAATTTTAGGAGCGTTAATTTAACAGGAGGAATTCTTATGCAGAAACTGAACAACATTGACGGCGGAAAGCCTTTTGACTGGGGCAAAACTTCGCAGGATTACGCTAAATACAGAGATATTTACCCCGAAATTTTCTATCAGAAAATCGCTGACCGTGGGTTGTGCGTCAAGGGACAGAAAGTCCTCGACATTGGCACAGGTACAGGTGTACTCCCCCGAAATATGTACCGTTTCGGTGCTGAGTGGACAGGTACAGATATTTCTCCTAATCAGATTGAACAGGCAGTTCAGCTTGCACAATTGCAGAATATGAAAATTGACTTTATCCCCTGCCCTGCGGAAGAAATCGACTTCCCCGAAAATTCATTTGATATTGCTACAGCCTGCCAATGTATTTGGTATCCCGACCATAAGATACTTGCTCCGAAGCTTGCAAAGATACTGAAAAAGGGCGGAAAATTTCTCATTCTGTATATGGCTTGGCTGCCTTATGAGGATAAAATTGCTGCACGAAGCGAGGATATTATTCTGAAATATAATCCCTCTTGGAATAGTTCAGGGGAAATCCGCAAGCCTATGTGGGTACCCGATGAATATCTCGAATTTTTCGATGTTACCTACAGAGAAGAATATGATGTGATGCTCCCATTTACCCGTGAAAGCTGGCACGGCAGAATGAGAGCCTGCCGTGGTGTAGGTGCGTCACTCTCCCCCGATGATTTAAAGCTGTGGGAAAATGAACACGGAAATATGCTTGAAAGTGAAGCTCCGCCACAGTTTGATGTGCTTCATTATGTGGCTATGGCGGAACTTACTTTAAAGGACGTGAAATAATGATTTTATCAGATAAAACAATTTTAAAAATGCTCGATGAAAAATCCCTTGTTATAAATCCTGTGACAAAGGAGCAAATTCAGCCTGCAAGCGTTGATATACGCCTTGGCAATACTTTCAGCGTTGTTGATGATACACCGTCAAATATTATAACACTCGAAAGTCAGATAAACTACAATACTATTACCACCGATACATATTTAATTATGCCCGGAGAATTTGTGCTTGCCACAACTATGGAATATTTTGAGTTGCCCGATAATCTCACCGCTTTCGTTGAGGGAAGAAGTTCCCTCGGACGTATGGGATTATTTATACAAAATGCAGGCTGGGTTGACCCCGGATTTAAGGGCGAAATTACTCTGGAACTCTACAATGCCAACAGATGTGCCATTGAATTAAAGGCTGGACGCCATAACGGAAAATATCAGGGACAAATGGGTGCGACAGGCTCACGAGTATTTATGGATTGCGATAAATAAAAGGAGAATTGAAATGGCATCACCTAAAGAACTTGCAGCATACATTATGGAACAGCTGTCAGAACTGGAGGAAATCCGCAATATACCGATGATGGGCGGATATATATTCTATTATCGTGAAAGAATTTTCGGCGGTATATACGGTAACGGCTTTATGGTGAAAATTACCGATGCAAGCCGAAAATATATGCCCGACAGCATTGCTGAACCGCCTTATGATGGTGCTAAGCCAATGCTGCCCGTTACAATTCTTGATGATAGAGAGTTATTGCAGAAAATGGTGTGCGAGATGTACCCCGATTTACCTGAAAGAAAGCCAAGAAAGAAAAAATAATATGAAAAAAGTAATACTAATCTGTGGAAAAATATGCAGCGGAAAGTCATATTATGCCGCACAGCTAAAAGAAAAATATAATGCGGTGATACTCTCTACAGACGAGGCAACTTTTGACCTCATTGAAAATGAACAGGGTGAGTTTTACAACATTTTTGCTGCGAAAGTCAATTTATATCTGCGGAAAAAGGCGGCTGAAATTGTAAAATCAGGAGCAAATGTCATTCTTGACTGGGGTTTCTGGACTAAGCAGAACAGACAGGATATTTCCCGATTTTTCGCAGATTCTGGAGTTGTCTTCGAATGGCATTATATAGACGTTTCCGATAAAATGTGGCATAATAATATCGAAAAACGCAACAAGAGAATTTCCGAGGGAAATGGCGGCTGTGATTTCTACGTTGACGAGGGGCTTTTCAACAAGGTGCAGAGCCTTTTTGAAGTTCCCGATAAAGCTGAGATTGATGTGTGGTATACATTAAAGGAGAAAAATTATGAAAAGCTGGACTGACTTAAAAAATGCAATAAACAGTAAAATTCCAGAGCTTTACAGAGGTCTGAATACTGGTGCTGATGAAGCTAATATATGCAATATTGAAAGAAAAATGAAAATTCTTCTTCCACAACAGCTTATTGAATTATACAAGGAAAATAACGGCGATGATGAAAATTTAATATGCGGAATTATTATGGGATTTCATTTTTACAGCATTGACGAAATGTATTCTGAATGGAAAACTTGGAAAGATATTTCGTCAAATCCTGATTTTATGAATGGCTATAAAGGCACTTCAACTCCTGAAAATTACATAAAAAAGATGTATGCAAATCCTAAGTGGATTCCCATTTGCGGTGACGGCAGCGGAAATCACATTGGTATCGACTTAGACCCCGATATCAATGGAAAATCTGGGCAGATAATCACATTTGGCACAGATGAATCCAATAAAATAGTAATCGCTGAGGATTTGAATTCTTTCTTTGAAAGACTTACCCGAATTGTGAACAGCAACCATTTTTCTATTGATGAATTTGACGATGAAAACGTCATTTCTCTCAATATCGACGAGGATTACGGTATTTTCCTTACCGATTACTTTAAAATGAATACCGCTGTCAAGTAACAGGAGAAACCAATGAAAATAAACTATATCCATGAGCCGACTGATTTACAGTGCGGTCAGGCGGTGCTTGCTATGCTGATTGGTACATCAGCTGAGGCAATATGCCAAATTATAGGCAATGACAGGGAAACTAATCTCCGTGAAATGAAAGATACTCTGCGGAATTTTGGCTTTACTGTTTCAGATGCCCGTGTGCCTGTAAAATGTAAGCACGAACTGCCGCCCCTGTGTATGCTGAGCCTTGAAACTCCCCGTTGCTGGCATTGGTCGCTGTACTGTGACGGTACATTCTATGACCCCGAACACGGCGTTATGGAGGATTTCCCCAAATCAAACCGAAGATATTACTGGAAAATCAGTAAAGAGGAATAATAATGAGAATATTACAATTTTATCAATGCGATAATCCTGAATATTGGATAAAGAAAATTGCTGAAAGTGACTGGAATGCAGGGAAACATCTCGCAGAACTGCTTGAAACAGATAAGCTGAAACAGCTCTGCGGAGAATTTTCCGATGTGCTTATGCTTACAGACGATGATAAACTAATCTCTTTCTGCACTCTTGCCGAAAAAGACGAAATTCCCGATACAGATATGAAGCCGTGGATTGGATTTGTATATACTTTTCCACAGTACAGAGGTAAACGCTATATTGGCAAGTTATTAAATCACGCTTGTCATATTGCCGCTGAATCTAATTACAACGCACTTTATATCTCTACAGACCAGAAAGGTTTGTATGAAAATTTTGGATTTACCTTTACAGGTATTGAGAAAATGTCCATATATGGTAATTTGTCACTAATATATAAACGAGAAATTTAAAGGAAGGTGTTTGATATGTCCGCACCATTAGCCGATAAAATTCGACCTAAAACTCTTGCCGATGTGGTCGGGCAGGAGCATATTCTCGCTGAGGGTAAGCCCCTGCGAAAAATCATTGACAGCGGAACTGTTCCAAATATGATTTTCTATGGACCCTCAGGGGTGGGAAAAACTACCGTTGCCCGAATTATAGCCGAAAACTGCGGTATGTCCCTCTATAAGCTCAACGGCACTAACGCGTCAATCTCTGATATTAAAGATGTTGTTGCCGATATTGGCACATTCGGCAGCGAAAACGGAATTCTCCTTTACCTTGACGAGATTCAGTATTTCAACAAAAAGCAGCAGCAAAGTCTGCTTGAATACATCGAAAACGGCGATATTACGCTGATTGCCTCAACTACCGAGAACCCATATTTCTCCGTGTACAATGCGGTTATCAGCCGAAGTACAGTTTTTGAATTCAAGCCTGTTACTGCTGAACAGCTTATCCCTGCCATTAAGCGTGGATTTCGCATAATCGGCGAAGAATCGGGAATAACCGTAAATGTAACCGATGAAATCTGCCGATTAATTGCATTTGGCTGCGGCGGTGATGTCCGTAAGGCAATGAATACAGTTGAGCTGTGTGTTCTCTGCGGCGATGCATCTGAGGGTGCGGTTACTGTTACCGAGGACTCCCTGTCCGTTCTCGTTCAGCGGAGCAATATGCGATATGACCGTGACGGTGACCAGCATTATGACATTCTTTCCGCCTTGCAGAAGTCAATCCGTGGCTCTGATGAAAATGCCGCCCTCCACTATGCCGCACGGCTTATTGAGGCAGGTGATATTATTTCCCTCTGCCGCCGACTTCTCGTTATAGCTGCCGAGGACGTTGGTCTTGCCTATCCGCAGGCAATTGTTGTGACTAAAGCTTGTGTGGATTCCGCTTTGCAGCTTGGACTCCCCGAAGCACGAATTCCCCTTGCTGAGGCGATTATTCTCCTTGCAACTGCTCCGAAATCGAATAGTGCAGAATCGGCAATTGATGCCGCACTTGCTGATGTGAGAAGCTGTGACGCTCTCGAATTTCCTCGTCATTTGCAGAATAAGCACTTTGACGGCAAGGGTGCAAAAGTTGTGGGACAGCATTACCTTTATCCCCACGATTATCCCAATCACTACGTTAAACAGCAGTATCTCCCCGATGCCCTTGCAAACAGGGTTTATTATGAGTTCGGCGAAAATAAAACCGAACAGGCTGCATTGCTCTACCGTAAGAAAATTGTTAGCGAAGCAAAATAAACTGCAACATCCTATATTAAGGGCATCATTTTAATTGTTATATCAATTATTTTTATCTCAAACTATTGCTTTTTTAATTATTTTGTGGTATAATATTTATGTTATTTACGCAGCGGTATCGAAGTGGTCATAACGGACATGACTCGAAATCATGATGCCCCTTGAGGGACGTGGGTTCGAATCCCACCCGCTGCGCCATATTATTTTAGTCCTGTTTACAGGGCTTTTTTTATAGGAGTGAAATACATGGCTTTGAATTATGGTGAAAAATATCCCGTAGGCAAGGGAAAAATCAACGTATACACCGAGGGCAGCGGAGATTTGACAATTATATTTTTGTCA
>CALFMA010000532.1 GCA_937880065.1 uncultured Ruminococcus sp. | reverse complement strand
GGTGCATCTTACTGCTGTTTTGCTCCTGCTGACGATCCCGAAGTTATTCTTCTCGTTCTTGCTGACCAGCCCGATAAGGATAACAACGGAGGCCGCTACTACGGAAGTCAGGTTGCAGTTCCCACTGCGAGAAATATTCTCACAGAGGTACTGCCTTATCTTGGAATAAGCCCAGAATATACCGATGAGGAGCTTGCAGAACTTGATATTAAAGTTCCACTCCTTGAAGGAAGCGTTACAGAGGCAAGAGCTACTCTTGAGGGACTTGGTGCTGAGGCTGTTGTTATCGGCGACGGTGCAACTGTAGTTGCACAATCTCCTGTAACAGGTTCATCAATCGCAAAGGGCGGTATGGTATATCTTTACACCGATCCAAGCCATACCATTGATTATACGGACGTACCCGACCTTATCGGACTTTCACCACAGGTTGCAAATGATTCAATTGTGTATAAGGATCTGAACTATGTGGCAACAGGTGCGTCAATTCACCGTGATGATGCATTTGTAACAGGACAGTCAATTCAACCCGGTGAAAAGGTTGCCAAGGGTACTACAATCATTCTTGAATTCGGCGTAGTCAGCGGAGGAGATTAATTCCGCTTTTGGAGGAAATATGAAACTATATGAACTTCTTGAAAATAATGCCGTAACCTCTATTGGAGATACGGAGATAACATCTATAACCGATGATACACGAAAAGTTACAAAGGGCAGCCTTTTTGTATGCGTAAAAGGCGGCAGCTTTGACGGTCACTCCGCTGCGGCTGAAATGCTTGAAAAGGGTGCGGCAGCTGTTGTCTGCGAGCGTGACCTCGGATTGGGCGACAGACAGATTATCACGAAAAACAGCCGTGAACTCTACGGCAAAATCTGTGCGGCATGGTTCGGACATCCCGAAAGACATATGACAATGATAGGCGTTACAGGTACAAACGGAAAGACGACCATCACAAATATTATCAAGCATATTCTTATGGCAAACGGCTTTAAAACGGGACTTATCGGCACTATCTGCAACGAGATAGGCGACGAGGTTCTTCACACGGACAATACAACTCCCATGGCTTATGAGTTTATGGCACTTCTTGCGAAAATGGCAGATGCAGGCTGTAAATATGTGGTTATGGAAGTAAGCTCCTTTGCCCTTGTTCAGTACAGAATTGGCACATCACATTTCAAAACAGCGGTATTTACAAATCTTACACAGGACCACCTTGATTATCACAAGGATATGGAGGATTATTTTGCCGCTAAGAAAATGCTTTTCGATGTGTGTGATACGGCATTGCTGAATATTGACGACAGCTACGGCAGACGGCTCTGCGATGAAGTCAACTGCAATAAGCTGACATTTTCCATTAATGAAAATGCTGATTTCTGCGGCAGGGATATATCCGTAAAATCCACAGGAAACACATTCACTCTCAATTGCAACGGCGAGGAATATCACGTATCTTCGAGAATTCCGGGAATGTTCAATGTGTCAAATCTCACAGCGGCAATTGCTGTGTGCCAACTTGAAAATATTCCAATGGAAAATATTTTAAAGGCAGTTGAGGAATACAACGGCGTAAAGGGCAGATGTGAAATAATCCCTACAAATCGTGATTTTTCCGTAATCTGCGACTATGCCCACACTCCCGACGCTGTGGAAAATATTCTCAGAAGCGTAAAGGAATACACAGAAGGCAGGCTGATTTGTCTTTTCGGCTGCGGCGGAAACCGTGATGCAACAAAGCGTCCGAAAATGGCAGCAGCTGCGGCAAAATACGCTGACAGGCTTATTATTACTTCGGATAATCCACGAAATGAAAATCCCGAAGCTATTATTGAGGATATTCTCAAAGGCATTGAAAATTCAGAAATACCATATGATGTGGTGGCTGACCGCAGGGACGCTATATATTATGGCTTGAAAATTGCGGAAAAAGGTGATATAATAGTATTGGCAGGCAAAGGTCATGAGGATTATCAGGTGCTTGCGAATATGGAACGTATTCATTTTGATGAAAGGGAAGTTGTAGCCGACGGGTTGAAACTTCTTTCGTAATCTGCTTTGTCCATTAAATTAAGGAGATGTATATAAATGACATTATGGTTAATAATACTGCTGACTTCCTTAGCGTCTTTCGGAATTTCAGCAATGTCGGGAAAGTGGCTTGTTCCCTTTCTCCATAAACTGAAATTCGGTCAGCCTATCAAGGTCAAGGACGGCCCCGAGTGGCACGCAAAAAAGCAGGGAACTCCCACAATGGGCGGCTTTATGTTTATTCTGTCAACGGTGCTTGCTTCAATGGGCGGTTATATGGCATACCGCATTTGGGCAGGGATTGACTCTCTGAATATAGCCGCAACAAATCGCTTTTATATGCTTCTCAGCGTTTTGATTTTCTCACTTTTATTCGGATTTATCGGCTTTATTGACGACTACACAAAGGTTGTCCGCAAGAATAATGACGGTCTTACGGCAATTCAGAAAATTATTCTGCAAACAATTTTTTCTGTGGGATTTCTCTTTGCCCTCCACGTATTCGGCGGCGGAAGAACTTCCATAAATCTCGGTTTCTGGGAAACTCCCAACCTCGGCATATTCTACTATATACTGATGTTTGCGGTGATTATTTACCTTACAAATGCAGTTAATCTCACCGACGGAGTTGACGGACTCTGCGGTTCCGTGACATTTACGGCAATGCTGATTTACACAGTTTGCTGTTCAATTCTTATTGAAACAGAACTCAGCTGTTTCACAATGGCACTTGCAGGAGGCTGTCTTGGATTCCTCCTCTGGAATCTCAATCCTGCAAAATGCTTCATGGGCGACACAGGCTCAATGTTCCTCGGTGCGGCAGTAACAGCTGTGGGACTTGTACTTCACAATCACCTGCTTATGCTTCTTGTATCTCTTGTGTATATCATTGAGGCATTATCTGTTATGATTCAGGTGACATACTTCAAGATTACAAAGAAAAAATACGGTGAGGGAAGAAGAATTTTCAAGATGACTCCCATTCACCACCACTTTGAAATGAGCAAGTGGAGCGAATACAAAATTGTTATTTCATTCTCACTTACAGGTGCATTCTTCGGAATACTGGGAATTGCTCTTGTTCTTGCATTCTGATTATTCCACATTAAAACCATAATTCGGGAGGGAGCATATGTCTGCTTCGGCAAAAACAGTCACTAAAAAACGCAGGAAAAGCAAAATAGCAGCAGTTATAAAAAATCTTTTCGGCGGCGGAAGAAACGGCGATATGAGCCTTTCATTCTTTTCATATGTTATGATACTCCTGATTGTGGGGCTTGTTATGATGTCCTCCGCAAGCTATGCGTGGGCATACAGCGAGTATGGGGACGGTCTTTACTATGCGAAAAATCAGGCTATGAATGCAGGTATCGGATTTATTGCAATGATTTTCTTTATGAGGTTCGACTATCACAACTTCAAACAGATTAATCTGAAAATTTTTAAGAAATTAAACATCGCAGGTATTTTTTATATAGCTGTGGCAATTCTTCTTATTGCTGTTCTTGCTATCGGTAATACCGAGGGCGGTGAAATGGGTGCTAAGCGTTGGATTGATATTGGTCCGTTCAACTTGCAGCCCTCAGAAGTTGCAAAGCTTGCGATTATCGTATTTTTCGCCTACAGTATGGAAAAAGACGGTGCAAAGATGAACACTTTCAATACGGGTATTTTAAAATATGCCGCACTTCTTGGTGTTTATGTTCTTCTCATTGCCCTTGAAAAGCATATTTCGGGTATCATTCTCATCGGTACAATTGCCATTGCCATGATTCTCTGCGGCGGTGCTAACAGGCGGCAGTTTATTGTGCTTGGTACAATTTCATTGGCGGCGGCGGCAGGCTTTATCTTCTGGCAGTACAACACTCCGGGAAGTTACGTTCAGGCACGTATCAATGCATGGCTTCACCCATTTGAGGATATTTTAGGCGATTCATGGCAGACTGCAAATTCCCTTATCGCTATCGGTTCAGGGGGACTTTTCGGACTTGGACTGGGCAACTCACGTCAGAAATATCTCTACCTCCCCGAAACGAAAAACGACTTCGTTTTCCCCATTGTTTGCGAGGAAATCGGATTTGTGGGAGCGTTGGCGATTATTATTGTTTTCTTCCTCCTTGTGGTGGAGGGATATTCAATTGCTGTTCGCTGCAAGGATAGATTTGGTATGCTTCTTGCAGTTGGTATAACAACACAAATCGGTATTCAGACAGTTCTCAATCTTGCCGTTGTAAGCAACCTCATTCCAAATACGGGAATCAGCTTGCCGTTTTTCAGCTACGGCGGAACAGCGCTTATTATGCAGCTGGTGGAAATGGGAATTATGCTGAATATTTCACAGCACAGATATTATCCTGCCGAAAAATCGGCTGAAACAAATAAGGAGTAAATATGAAAGTATTGATTTCCTGCGGCGGCACAGGTGGACACATCAACCCCGGTCTTGCCATTGCAGACATTATAAAAAAGGCTTATCCCGATGCGGAATTCCTCTTTGCAGGAACTCCCAACGGTATGGAATCAAAGCTTGTTCCACAGGCAGGCTATAAAATGGAGCATATCAAGGTTGCAGGCTTTCAGAGAAGTCTTTCCCTTGAAAATATCGGCAGAAATGCCAAGGCTGTAGCGTATCTCATAACATCGGGCAAACGTGCAAAGGAGATAGTCAAGGGCTTCAACCCCGATATTGCTATCGGTACAGGCGGTTATGCCGCAGGCCCTGTTATTCGTAAGGCGGCAAAAATGGGAATTCCCACCGCTATTCATGAGCAGAACGCTTACCCCGGAGTTACAAATAGACTTCTTTCGAAGGATGTTGATTATGTAATGCTTACCGTTGAAGAAGCTCTTGAATATATGGATAAGAGCAAATTCCGCTACAGCGTTACGGGACTTCCCGTCCGCAGCAATATCAGCAACAGGCTGACAAAGGCTGAGGCTCGCAAAAAACTTGGCTTCAACGATGATTTCACCATTCTTTCCTTTGGCGGAAGTCTTGGTGCAGGCTGCATAAACGAAACTATGACTGAGGCTATAAAATGGCATCAGAGCAAAGGATTGGCAATCAATCACATACACGGCTACGGCGGTATGGGAAAGGATACATTTCCCCAGGCTATGAAAGCCGCAGGAATTCCGCTGAAAAGCAATCGTCTGAGAATTACGGAGTACATCACGGATATGGACGTTTGCCTTGCGGCGGCTGACCTTGTTGTATGCCGTTCGGGTGCGTCAACTCTTGCGGAACTTGAAGCAGCAGGAAAGGCATCTATACTTATTCCCTCCCCGATAGTTGCGGGAAATCATCAGTATCACAATGCAATGGTACTGGGAAAAGCAGGTGCTGCTGAGGTTATTGAGCAGAAAGATGCTTCACCTGAGAGAATTATTTCCGAAATCGAAAAGCTTTACAATGACAGGGATAAGGTTGAGGTTATGTCTGCAAGTGCAAAGGGACTTCACCTTGAAGATACCAACCAGAGGATTCTTTCAGTTGTAAAGGAACTTTGTAAAAAGTAACACTAAAAAAGCCATCGGCATACTATGAGTATGTGAGGTGGTGGTATGCAGAAGTTTGTTATTACGGGAGGTAAGCGGCTTAACGGCGAAATTGAGCTGCAAGGCTGTAAAAACAGCGCACTTCCCATTATGGCGGCGGCTGTTCTTGTAAATGGAAAATGTATTCTTGAAAGCTGTCCTAATCTGACAGATGTCTATTCGGCTTCAAGAATTCTGAACAGTATCGGCTGTAAATGCTCCATAGCAGGGAATACAGCCGAAATTGACTCTGTAAGAGTAAGCGGAAATGCTATTTCCGAAAAGCTTATGGGAGAAATGCGTTCCTCAATTATGTTTGTGGGAGCAATTCTCGGCAGAGTCGGGCAATGTACATTCAGTATCCCCGGGGGCTGTGAACTTGGACCCCGTCCCATTGATATGCACCTTGCGGCATTTGCAAAGCTTGGTGCGGAAATCAGCGAAAACGGCGGCGAAATAACCTGCCGTATGCCTAAGGAAAAACGGCACGGCGGAAAAATTTCCCTGCCCTTTCCCTCAGTGGGAGCAACTGAAAATATTATTCTCTGCTCAGTTCTTGCGGAGGGTGAAACAGTTGTGAATAATGCCGCACGTGAGCCTGAAATCTGCGATATGTGCCGATTTCTCCGTTCCTGTGGGGCGAAAATCAAAGGCGACGGTGAAAGCCGAATTGTAATTGAAGGTGTGGAACGGCTTCACGGCTGTGAATACCGTATTATGCCCGACAGAATTGCAGGAGCTACATATCTTGCAATGACTGCGGCGGCAGGTGGTGCAATGATACTTAAAAATGCCTGTATCTGCGAAATGGAGCCGTTTCTGTCGGTTTTAGAGCAGTCGGGCTGCTATATTTGTACCGCCGACAACAGAATTTACCTACGCAGAGGCGGCAGGCTTCGGGCAGTCCGTGACAGAATAAGGACAATGCCGCACCCAGGATTTCCCACAGATGCACAGGCTGTACTTATGGCGGCTCTTGCGGCGGCTGACGGAACAACCGTTTTCGAGGAAAATATTTTCGATTGCCGATACAGACATACCGACGCTCTTATTAAAATGGGGGCGGATATTCAGGTAATGGGCAAGGCGGCAGTTGTGCGTGGAGTGAAAAAGCTTCACGGTGCAGATGTTGAGGCTACCGATTTGCGAGGCGGTGCGGCTATGGCGGTGGCGGCTCTCGGTGCAGAGGGCAGAACCACAATAGGCTGTATTTCCCACATCGGCAGAGGTTATGAAAAATTCGAGGAGAATATAACATCGCTGGGAGGAAGGATAAGCAGGGAATAACCTGCCCTCCTCCGCAGAGGAGAAAAGATATGAATGATGTAGAAAAAACTCTAATTGAAAGGCAGAACAGCGGTAAGCGTATACGGCGGCGAAGACGCATGATGAACGTCTATGCTTTCACGGTAATTGTCATCGTTCTGACTATCGGCATTACAATGTGCTTCACGTTCCTGTTTAACGTGGATAAAATCATTGTGTCGGGTGAGTCTGAGGATTATACAAGCTTGCAGATTGTCGAGGCATCGGAAATAAATGCAGGGGACAATATGCTCCGTCTTGACGCAAAAAAAGCTGAGCAGAACATTTTAGAAAAGCTTACCTATGTGGAAACAGCCGAGGTTGGCAGAGATTTTCCCTCAACGCTGAAAATCACGGTAACCCGCTGTATTCCCGGTTTTAATATCCGTTATGACGGGGGAGTTCTCCTTGTGAGCCGTAAGGGAAAAATTCTCTCGGACGGTGAAGTTTACACCGATATTGAAAATATTCCCATAATCAGCGGCTATATGCCCTCGGAAAAAAGCGTGGGAAAAATGGCACAGTCGGAAAGCTCCGACAAAGATGCCGCATTTGCACAGATTTTAAAACGCTTTGAAAATGGTGACGGAAAAATTATTTCTTCCGTTGATATTACCAACGAATACGACATTGTGGTGACTTACCGCAATGGTATGATTTTCAGAATGGGCAACTGGAGCAATATGAATTACAAGCTTGATTTGGCTGAATCCGTTATGAACGACGAGTCAATCAAGGGCAAAAAAGGCTATATCACGATGATTGGCAAAAATCAATGCAGTTTCCGTGGAAGCGGTGAGCAGGAAATTGTAACGGAAGCTGCTACAACAGCTGTTACCGATGAAACAGGTCAGGCGGCTACTGAAACAACTGTTACAACTGCGGCTATGTATGGATTTTGAGTTATTGTGAAAAATGATAAAAATTCAAATTAAAGTCGGTACGATTTTGTTTAAAGTGTAGAAATTTAAAAAAATAGCGTTATGACTTGCAATAATGCGTAAAATATGATAAAATGATAAGTGTATTTATAGCTTGATTTGAGTTATAGAAAAAATTAAGGAGGAGTTTCAAAATGTCAGATTTTAATTACGAGGAAGCAATGGAACCCGATGTTAATATAAAAGTTATAGGTGTCGGTGGCGGCGGCGGAAATGCCGTAAACTGTATGGTTGAATCAGGTGTGAGCAATATCGAGTATATCGCTGTAAACACCGATGCTAAGGCTCTTAATAAGGCTAAGGCTACTACAAGAATTCCAATCGGCGCTAAGCTTACAAAGGGCAGAGGTGCAGGCAATAAGCCTGAAATCGGTCAGAGAAGTGCTGAGGAAAACAGAGATGAAATCGAAGCACATCTCAAAGGTGCTGATATGATTTTCATTACAGCAGGTATGGGCGGCGGAACAGGTACAGGTGCTGCTCCTGTTGTTGCTAAAATTGCTAAGGAAATGGATATTCTCACTGTTGCTGTTGTTACTAAGCCTTTCCTCTTTGAGAGAGAGCAGAAAATGGCACAGGCTGAGAGAGGTATCACAGAACTGAGAAAGTATGTTGATTCCCTTATTGTTATCCCTAACGAGAAGCTTCTTGAAGGTAAGCAGCA
>CALFMA010000531.1 GCA_937880065.1 uncultured Ruminococcus sp. | reverse complement strand
ACTACGTCAGCTTTCCCTTTCTACCGCGTCAAGGTCGCTGTACTTAGCATCTGGTACGCATAAGCTGGAATAATCAAGTAAACTAAGATCGCTTAGACGAGATGCTATCTCATGAGGATACATAGGAACATTTTCAGGTGTTCCATCTGCTTTGATGCGGCGGCGCTGAATCTTACCAGAAGATGATGCAACTATGCTTCTGCTTTTTGGAACAGAAATCTTTAGATACTGCTTATCCTCAGATTTTTCTGCACGGACTGCAATCGGAGGAACTGTCTTATTGGCAATAAAAGCCGCTAACTGTGTGATATCTTGATGAGATTTATGAAGTCCGGTGATCTCGCCGTCATCCTCAATACCGAGGTAGATATCTCCGCCGTTAGTATTTGCAAAAGCGACAACTGCATCAACCAAATCAGAATCCGGCAACTTATTTTTATCACTCTTAAATTCAATAGTCAGATCCTCTTTGAATCCGATATTCATCTCATCACCTCCATTATTTTATCATTACTCGTTATTGCATATTATTGCACATGTGCAATAGCTACTTAAATAGTATAACACAAACGTGCAATAATGTCAATACCTTTGCGTTATGGTTAATGTCAATCTGAGAATTATTTCGAAACGTAAATATGGACACAAGAAAAAGTGTAAGTTTTAAACCAATCACAATTATATAAAATCCTTGCAATAGATACATTGACAATTTCGAATTTTGACGAAATATCTGTATTTATTGCATTTTCTTTATTCGTGCCGCTGTGTAATTATTTGCATAGCCGCTTCTATATATGCTTCGTCGCTCCATTCGGGGCGACGAGTTATAGCGATATATTCATTTCATGTTGGTTCAATCATTATACTATAAGCTCATAAAAAATTCACTAACTTTAGTCGGGGCGATTGCCCCGACATTTTTATATCATATCAAAAATATCATTCCAGGTAACAATCACTTCTTTGCGTAATTTACTTATAAATTTATTGTCTTCAAAATCACATATTGCTCCTAATCTGCTCAAGTTTTCTTTTGTTTCCATATCAAAAAATATTGCATCGCTAAATTCACAGCCCTCAAACCTTCCAGGAGAAACTTCATTATCAGCAATCATAACCTGAAACACGCAACCCATCATAAATGTACAGGGATATTCTCCATTAAGATTAAATCTATAATCAGAAGTAATTTTCAATGGCAGATGCAAGCCATCAAAATTCATCCCCCACATTATTCCGTTATGCATTAACTTCATAATTCTGAAAATATTTTCAAGTGAATATTCGACGTCATAGATACGGCATATATCAAGATATTTATCAAGTAGATTTTTCTCTCTTTCATATTCCTTGTTGATATCATTTATATATTCGCCGCATAGTTCGCCTATAAGCTTGTATATTTCCCATTTTTCAGGAAATTTCCGCATGTAATTGAACCATTCATCTGATAAACCAATTTCAGAAAAATAACTTTCTTCAGATACAGCTGTTTTGCAGCCTGTTTCAAAAATGTTTATCGCATTTATAATATGCTTTGCTGCAAAATAGTCCTGATAATACTGATGAACAAATTTAAGATATTTTGAATCATATTCTATTACTTCTATCAAACCTGTATTCCTTAAAAGTATTTCTATCCAATCATCATTTCTTCGGCTTTGAAGCAACTCATTTTTATCTATATTACGAGTAAAAACATAATTTTGATAAACATAGTCATTGTTTATATAAATATCAATTGACTTATCAATTTTTTCAAGTAAATCCCCTCTTGTTATTTCATATTTCGAAAATTCCTCAAGCATATATTTGCACACCAAGGGCAACGAATATTGAAGCAAAAATCGCTCAACCACAGTGCCTTTCCAGTTCATAATATACGAATCAAGCAATTCTGCTTTCGTATTGCGAATACTTTTATCTTTCAGATACATATTCAGAAACAGCGGCATCCTTAATATGCCATACATCTCTTTATTAGCAGGAACTGCATTTTTATCTGAAAGAATCTGATTTAAGATATCGCTATATATACCAATTATTTCTATATGATTAAAATCTTTAAAGATACGATATTCAGGGATAGTTCGTCCTGTGATGATTATTCGTACATTATTCCAGTTATGGCAGATACATTCTATTTCATCAACAAATTCCAATAATGTTAAAGCAGGCATTTCATTAACTCCGTCTAATAACAGCGTATAACTTGGTTTGCTGCTGACAGGAGCAGATATCAACATTTTTTCAAGTTCCGTAAGCTGCTGTAAAACAGCCGTTTCGCCCTCGTTAGCAATAAGCGCATCATAAGTCTGATATTCGTATTGGTAATGATATTTCAGTAAAATCTGCAAAAGAATATGGCAGCTATCCGTGCTGAAATTCTTGTGAATTTCAAAGTTATAGCTATACAGAGGAAAATAAAAGTTTATGGTGTTTTTATCGCATAACAGACTTTTCAACAGCGTAGATTTTCCTGCTCCTCCCGAACCGTATATGAAAACATTTTCTGTTTTAGGAAATTCAGAAATTGTCCTGCTATCACATTTTAACTCCAACTGATATTTCATTTCCGCTGACTTTTGATTTTTAGCATTTTCGTGGATATTCTCCATAAGGTCTATGGGGATATTAGTTTCAAGAGAAAAATCATTCCTATATCGTACAACTCTAAAACTGCGTTTTTCGTCTGTTTCAAGAAGATTCACACACTCAGCTATATCAGAATTTTTGTGAACGTGATAGAGAAGTCCAAGCAAAAGGGCTTCAATACAAATTTTCTTTGGATGAGCAAAACTTCCGATAATATGTTCTTTCGGTATATCTTCCATTCCATATCTGATTGTAGTTATACTTATATCCAGACGCATAATTTCAAGAAGTGTATATATAAGAGAATCTCTTTTACTTTCATCAATAACAATATCAACAAAGCTTCTCATCTTGTGAAGAAAACGGCTGTATTTCGTTATATCTTCAAAATCCTCAAATGAAAATAAATCGTATGGGTAACCCTGTCCCGTTCTGATAAATCGACTGAGAAAGCGTTCAAGCTTACGATATGCGTCGTGATGGGTGACCTCGTTATTGAATTTATTGAGGATATTCTCCTCGGAAGTCAGATTTTTATTATTATGGTCGGCAATTATCTCCATAAGCATAACAAATAAACGTCCGTTGCTTGTCATACCCTTACCTGTAACTTTGCTCTGTATAATAAGCGACAATAGCACATTCAGCGTTAATTTCTGCATATCTCCACCTCCTGAAATTGCGGCAAATCCATAGTTATTTGCGGCAAATCTTCTCCAAATATGTGTTACTATCTAATTGATAGAATTTGTTTTATTGTAACACACCAAAACTGCTTTGTCAATAAAAAATGCCGCAAATTTCTGCAATTTGCGACCTTTGTTTATGTAATGATTATAACACAAAACATTCAATATTTCAAGAATATTTTGTTAATTTTATATGATGAAATATTAATTTTGTTATTATAAACAAAGACAAAATGTAGAATTTGTTGATTATGCTGTTGCGGTAAATTATTTAAGCCGTCACAAATTCAGTCAATTATGGAGGAAGATTATGCCACGCAAAGGAGAAAATATTTACAAGCGTAAGGATAACCGCTGGGAAGGGCGATACAAGGTATTTGATGATATATCTGGAAAATACAAATACCGTTCAATCTATGGAAAAACATATAACGATGTGAAATCAAAGCTTATTCTGTTAAAATCTAAACCTGTAAACGCCGTATCATCGGGAAAACTTACAGTTGGAGAGCTTTTTGAAGAATGGCTTTCCGCAGTAAGATTAAAGGCAAAAGAGTCCACTTATGCAAATTACAGAATGAAAGTTGACAAGCATATTCTGCCGTATTTCGCAGAAACAAGATACGAACAGCTTATGGTACAATCAGTACACGAATTTATTGAAAAGAAGCTAAATAGCGGATTATCCGCAAAATATGTATCAGATATTGTTATCGTTTTCAAATCAATGTCAAAATATATCAGCCGTGTCCACGGATTCAGGAATCCTCTTGCAGATGTAATCCTACCTAAGATTGAAAAGTCAAAAATGACGTTGTTAAACGAACATCAGCAGAAAAAACTGTGCGATTATCTTGCAAGAAATACAAATAAGACTTCTCTTGGTGTGCTGATTAGTTTATATATGGGATTGCGTGTTGGCGAAGTGTGCGGTCTGAAATGGTCTGATGTGAACTTTGAAAAAAGTATTCTTACCGTCAGCAGAACCGTGCAGCGTGTAAGTTGTGAAAATAAGGGAACAAAGCTGATTATTGGAACTCCTAAAAGTCGCAGTTCACAGAGAGAAATTCCTATTCCTGCATTTATAATGAAGCTAATGGAACAATTCAGACGCTACGATAATTCTTATATATTATCGGGAAATTCAAAAATCACCGAACCTCGCACAATGCAAAGAAGATTTAAAACTATACTGAAAAAAGCAGATTTGCCGTCAGTTAATTACCATGTTCTCCGCCATATTTTCGCTACGAATTGCGTTAAAGCAGGTTTTGATGTGAAAACGCTTTCCGAAATATTAGGACATTCTTCTGTTGAAACAACCTTAAATCGTTACGTTCATTCATCTATAGAGCGTAAAACTGAATGTATGAAGCTTCTGAAAATTTCTGCTTAAATCTTTTTAGCCGTCTGATTCATCGTCGTTATATTTTTGAAAACGACTATTATTCGTTATTTTTTGAGATTTTGACGCAGAGTGCAGAAATTTGTGGTAAGTATATTTTAACATTTTAAGCATTTAAATATAAGGGGGCGATGTAAATGTTTTATCTGCTAAATTCAATAAAATGCAAGAAATGTCCGTATAAGCAGGGAGTAATAAAGTGCATTGAAAATCCCTGCATAAAATGTCAGGATTCAAAGAGGAAAAAACATCCTTTTCCTGAGGCAGATATTAAATTTAATAGGAAGCGAGGTTGATAAATGGGTTTTTTAGATGGATTGCTGAGTTTAGGTACAGCAGCAGGATTAATAAGCTTTTATAAAGCGAAATACAAACAGTATGATGACGAAGACTTGTTTGATGAATTTGTCAATTACTGGAAATTGTCATATAATGGGCTTGCTGATGAGGAGGATGAGATAAAAAAAGATATTATAAAACTTATTTTACAAGAAAGAGAATTATTATAAATTCTATTTTGAATAATATTATATTTTTAATTCAGGAGGATTTTTTATGAGTATGCACGTTGATATAAGACACATAAAGGTATGTGCACTTTGTACATTTTGGAATGATCCATGTAATAAACATGTTAAACCATCCAATGTTCCATATCATTATTATTATGAACATTTGGAACGAGAAAAATGCTTGTGTCGCAGGCATGATACATACGCAGGACAACCAGGATGTGCAGATTATGAATGTAAATTTAGAAAATAAAAAAAGGAGAATATTATGGGACTTTTTGATTTTTTAGAGAACATAGTTGAAGGACTTAACAATTTCTGTGCTTCTGAATCCATGCAGAAAACAATGGGCTCTATAGCAGATTCCGCAATAAAAAAAGCCGAGCAGGCAGAGCGAGATTATGATGCTGGCAGAATCAGCTTTGAAGAATATATGAAAGCTGTTGAAAATGCAAGTAATACAATAGGTTCTTATTCAAAATATCAGGACAGCATACAAAGAATGAAAAATAAAAGGTAGTGATAAAAATGACTTCATACGAAAAACAACAGTGCGATAAAATTATATCTGAAGCTAAAATAAAAGCAGGAATTAAGGGTTCAAATCTTTCACTTGCTACAATAATGACAAATATGATAATTAAAATAGGTTATGTATTCGGTTATGATGTAAGTCAAAATATGCCATCTGATTTAAAAGCTGAAATATTTGCATATTCCGTTGGTTCAACGGCAAACAAGGTTCTTACTGGTTGGATTCCATTTGTTGGCAAAGCAGTCAATCATTCAAGTGCCGCTTTATGTACAGAAGAAGTTGGTTGGAATGCAGCCAAATACTTCGATTCATTATAAAAATGTCAAATAATAAAATATCATTTCCTCAAATATATATAATTACATTGAATAGCAGATAAATTTAAAAAAGCTATTGCTTTACATTAATGGATATGCTATAATAAAATTGAATAATGAACAGCTGTCGGCAGCGATATTGCAAATGCATACTGCAATGCATTACTGCGGCGAGTCGCCGTGGGGATTTTTAGGAATCAGACTATAATCAAAAGTTCCATCACCGAATTTAAATTAACTTCGTTAATACTTATTCGGTTTCGAAACATTTGAATGTTTTGTGCCGACAGCTGTTCTTTATATTTTAGGGGGAATTGCAATTGATTGACAAAGATGTTAAAGCTGTTTCCGAGGTATTGGAAATTCCTGCTGAAAAGCTGTATATGCTCAGTAACAACTACAAACCACGTAAAAAACGCAGAAGAAGCAAGTATAAAAACTATCATACTGTTATTATTCATCGTGGCAGAGGACATCGTAACCGCATACTCAGCGTTCCTAATGGATTTCTGAAAATGGCTCAGCGAAGAATCCTTGAACGATATCTTTATCAACTGGATGTTTCGGAATACTCCACAGCCTACTGCAAGGGAAAATCTCTTATTGACAATGCAGCTCCGCATATTAAACAAGAATGTGTTGCAAAGCTTGATATATCACACTTTTTCGATAGTATTGACGGCGATATGGTTTATATGATAATGCGAAAACTCGGACTATCTGTACCTGCTACAACGCTGCTGACTAATCTTTGTATTTATAAGGGCAAGCTGCCCCAGGGTGCTCCGACTTCCCCATATTTAGCAAATCTCGTTATGAAGCGTTTCGATGAAAAATTAGGAAATTGGTGCAAAAAAAGAAATATTACTTATACCCGATACTGCGATGATATGACGTTTTCAGGCACAAAAGAATCCATAAGAAAAAGCAACATTACAGTTCACGTCCGTAATATGCTGGACTTTATGGGATTCAAGCTGAATGATAAAAAGACCGTCTTTATCAACTCATCTCAACAACAACGAATCACAGGCGTTGTTGTCAATGATAAACCACAAATTCCCAGAGAACTGCGTAGAGATATTCGACAAGATGTTTATTACTGTAAAAAGTTTGGAGTTAAAGAAAATATCCTGCATAAAGGACTGGATATATCTGAAACCGAATATCTTCAATCCCTGCTTGGACGAATTTCCTACGCATTGCAGATAGATCCAAACAATACGGATATGCAGCAATATTTCAACGATATTAAAACGCTTATGAATGTATAACGCCCGATCAATTTATGGTCGGGCTAATTTTTTATCTGCATCACAGTCGCCCTGCCTTTCGGCAGGGATTCATATATCTTTTCGGCTGTCTAGTATAAATATTGAGATATTAAAGTCAGATTTGATTAAATTTATACATCATCAGTTGAACCATATCCAGCAAAATAGTATCGGCATTGTATGCCTGTAACCTTGGTAACATGATCGCAGAATTTACATAAATTCACATTGGAACTGTTGTATATTTTACCGTCCACAAAACTTACAGTATTCATGATGAAATGTATATGAAAAAGGGAGTCACCACGCTTCTTCTGATGTACGGCCCATAATAGCTGATATCTGCATTTGAAAAAAGCTCCTATCAGAATAGCAAAACTTTTAGCCTTGTTATATGTAGTAACCTCATCTCCAAATGAAACGATAAAATGAATTAGTGGATTATCCTCTGTTTTATGAAAGTATTTCTTTACATATACCATCTGCTTATACGTCTTTTCAAGATTAGTCGGGGCTACACCATAACCTCCGATATGTAATGCTTTCTCTTTGTCATAGAGATAGTCCAATGCATTATAGAGATAATCGGTTTTATAACCACCCGTACATTTTTTAACCTTTATAATGACCATATATCTCCAGCCTCCTCACGTATCAGATTAGCCTTATCAGGTGCAACTTCCTCCACAATCATACATGCAACGTTTACAATATTCTGTATTCTTGCTCTCATCTCCGGCGTTAATGCTTCGTCAGCATGAAGGGCTATATCCACCATATACGGACTAATCTTCATACCTCTTTTATTTGCATTCTGTTCAATGATTTCATAATCACTATCAGTCATTGTAATAGAGGCCTTTTTGTTTTTCTTGTCAGCTTCACTTCTCATGTGAATCTCTCCTTTAAAATAATATTAAAGAACCGAAAAGAGTCTTGCAAGTATGTACCTATATACATTACAAACTGTGTATTGTGTTATAGTGTATCAGATATGTCATATAGTGTATAATATTAAATATATTTCTTGCAGGCGTCGCTTCGCTCCTTTTATACTATTGTGGTATTTTTGCATACTTTTATGGTATTTTTCTTCTCAAAATAACAATATATATTTCAAATCCCGATTTTTTCGATTCTCCGTATATATATTATT